>CAMYMY010000189.1 GCA_947259625.1 uncultured Kiloniellales bacterium
GATCAGGGAGCGTTCGATACGATCTATCCGGCCTTCCTTGGTCTCGCAATCGGCGCAATCTTCGGCGTGGATCTTCTCGTGGTGCAAAGTCACCGTCACGCGATCAAGCGGCCACTGTTTGCGCGCGGCGTACATGCGGAGCGTCATGGAGGTACAGGCGCCCAGGCCGGCCAGAAGCAGGTCATAGGGCCCGGGTCCGCTGTCGTTGCCGCCGAAGTCCTCCGGTTCGTCGGCCCTGAGCGTGTGCTTGCCGGCGGCAATATGCTGGGCGAAGCGGCCTTCTCCGGCCTCCCGGACAACCACGGTGCCCGGGGCCGCGCGGGGCGCCTCGGGCGCCTCGGCCCGGCCCAGATAACGGGTCGCCCAGGCAGCCAATACCGTAGCGACGTAGACCGCGTCCTCCCGGCGGCTCAACAGGTGGTCGGCGTCATCGAGCGACACGAAGCTCTTGGGGTGCTTGGCCGCCGTGAAGATCTCGCCCGCGTTCTCGATCCCGACGGTGGCGTCGCGCGGCGCGTGGAACACCAGCAGGGCCTTGCGCAAACCGGCCAGCGTGGCGGCAAGCTTGTGTTTCTCGATGTCCTCCAGGAACTGCTTGCGGATCCGGAAGGGGCGGCCGGCCAGAAGCACTTCCGCCTCGCCCTTGGCCTCGATCTCGGGCCGCGCCGCCTGAAACAGATGACGGACGTGGGCCGGATCGGCCGGCGCGCCGATCGTCGCCACGGCGAGCGCCTCGGGGACCCTCGGCGCGGCCGCAAGCACGGCCGCGCCGCCCAGGCTGTGGCCGATGAGGACCTTGGGCGCCGCGCGATTTTCGCGCAGGTAATCGGCGGCACACACCAGGTCCGCGACGTTGGACGAGAAGTTGGTGTTGGCGAACTCGCCTTCGCTGTGCCCAAGCCCGGTGAAGTCGAAGCGCAGAACGGCGATGCCCTGTTCGGCCAGACCGGTCGCAATCCGCGCGGCGGCGAATATGTCCTTGGTGCAGGTGAAGCAATGCGCGAAGAGCGCATAGGCCAGCGGCGGTCCGGTCGGCAGGTCCAGGCGCGCAGCTAGTTCGGCACCATCGGCGCCTGCAAAAGTCAGTTTCTCGCTGCTGATCGCCATGCTGTGCCTCCCCGAATGCCCCGGCCAAAACCGCTTCCCAGCCATGGCAGCACGGTCCGCGCACGAAGCGCAAGCCCCGCTTTCGACAGCGCCGCTTTCAACTTGGTCGCCCTGCAAGGACCGCCCTATTATCTGTCCCGGCCGCGGGATCGGTCGGAACGCCCCTGAAACCCTCGTGAGGCAAGGCCCATGGCGCCCAACAGCAGCTCCGACGATCGGGTGGAGATCGTCGAGAAACGGACGCCCTTCCGGAGCTATTTCCAGATCGACGCCTACCGCTTGCGCCACCGAACCTTCGACGGCGGCTGGACCCGGGAGTTCAGCCGGGAAGTCTTCGAGCGCGGCCATGCCGCCGCCGTGCTGCTCTACGACCCGGACCGGGACGCGGTGGTCCTGGTCGAGCAGTTCCGCACGGGCGCCCATGCCGCCGGCCTCGAGCCCTGGCTGATCGAGACCGTCGCCGGCATCATCGAGCCGGGCGAGGAGGCCGCCGAGGTGGTCCGGCGGGAAGCGCTGGAGGAAGCCGGCTGCGACGTCGGTGACCTGGAGCCCATCGGCACCTTCATCCTGAGCCCCGGCGGCAGCTCCGAGACCATGATGCTGTTCTGCGGCCGGGTCGACAGTGAGGGTGCCGGGGGCGTGCACGGCCTGGATCATGAAGACGAAGATATTCGAGTCGTCGTGCTGCCGACCGACGAAGCCCTTGAACTTCTCCGGGCCGGTCGAATCGTCAATGCCACCACTGCACTCGCGGTGCAGTGGCTGGCGCTCAACCGCGAGCGCCAGCGCGCCGCCTGGCGGTGATACCAAAGGTCACTATCAGTGACCTTTGGTATGAGCGCTACGGCTTGAAATGCGCCCGGTCGGGCGGCTAGTCTCGCTGACCCCACGAAATTGGTCCCGAGGGCTGGTCTGGAAGGGCACATGGACATTCGCGACGGATTTATCGGCACCATCGGAAACACGCCCCTGGTCCGCCTTGCCTACGCCTCGGAGGCGACCGGCTGCGAGATCCTGGGCAAGGCCGAGTTCCTCAATCCCGGAAGCTCCGTGAAGGACCGGGCGGCGAAGTACATGATCCTCGACGCGGAGGAACGCGGCATCCTCGAGCCCGGGGGCGTGATCGTCGAAGGCACCGCCGGCAATACGGGCATCGGGCTCGCGCTTGCCGGCAACGCCCGCGGCTATCGGACCGTGATCGTCATTCCCGAGACCCAGAGCCACGAAAAGAAGGACATGCTCCGGCTCTGCGGCGCCGAGCTCAAGGAGGTTCCGGCGGTACCCTACCGGGACCCGAACAACTACGTGCACGTCGCCGAGCGCCTGGCCGAGGACATGAAGAAGACCGAGCCCAAGGGCGTGCTCTACGCCAACCAGTGGGACAACACGGCGAACCGGCGGGCCCACCATGAAGGCACGGGTCCGGAGATCTGGCAGCAGACCGATGGCAAGGTCGACGGCTTCATCTGCGCCGTCGGCACGGGCGGAACCCTGGCCGGCGCGGCGATGGCGCTGCGCGAGCGGAACGAGGACGTGGTCATCGGCCTTGCCGATCCCATGGGCGCGGCACTGTACAGCTACTTCACGACCGGCGAGCTCAAGTCGGCGGGCAGCTCGATCACCGAAGGCATCGGCCAGGGCCGCATCACGGGCAACCTGGAAGGCCTGGAGGTGGACGAACCCTTCCAGATCCCCGACGAGGACGCGGTTTCGACCTGTTTCCGGCTGCTCAAGGAAGAAGGGCTGTGCCTGGGCGGATCGAGCGGCATCAACGTCGCCGGCGCCATGCGCCTGGCCGAGAAGATGGGCCCGGGGCATACGATCGTGACGGTCCTCTGCGACTTCGGCACGCGCTATCAGAGCAAGCTGTTCAACCCGGCCTTTCTGCGGGAAAAGGGCCTGCCGGTGCCGGACTGGCTGACCTGAGGGAGCGGGCCATGGAGCTGATCTTTCGCGACGACGCCTATTGCCGGAGCTGCGAGGCGACGGTGCTGAGCGCGGGGCCCGAAGGCATCCGCCTCGACCGCACGGTCTTCTACCCCATGGGCGGCGGCCAGCCGGGCGACACCGGGGTGTTGCGCTGGGCCGGCGGCGAAGCGCGGATTGCCGACACTCGCAAGGGCGAGGGCCACGACGAAGTAGTCCACGTTCCGGCCGAGGGCGCCGACCTGCCCGAGCCGGGCAGCAAGGTCGAGGCCGAGATCGAATGGGATCGGCGCCACCGCCTGATGCGCATGCACAGCTGTCTGCACCTGCTCTGCGCCGTGGTGACCGGCGACGTGACCGGCGGCGCGGTTGGCGACGGCAAGGGCCGTCTGGACTTCAACCTGCCCGACACCAGCCTCGACAAGGACCATATCGCCGCCGAGCTCAACCGGCTGATCGCGGAGGACCACGAGGTGCGGCCCCGCTGGATCACCGACGAGGAGCTGGAGGCCAGCCCGCAATTGGTCCGAACCATGTCGGTCCAGCCGCCGAAGGGCGCGGGCAAGGTCCGCCTGCTGGAGATCGAGGGCGTCGACCTGCAGCCCTGCGGCGGCACCCACGTGCGCCGGACCGGCGAGATCGGCCCGGTCAGGATCGGCAAGATCGAAAACAAGGGCCGGCAGAACCGGCGGGTCAACATCCTGTTTGCGGATTAAGAACGGCGGAGGGGCTGTTTCTTCATGGTTGATATCGATAGCGATGCGGTGGTCTCCACCGCTTGGCTGGCCGAGCATCTCAGCGCGCCCGACGTCCACGTCGTGGACGCCAGCTATTACCTGCCCGACGAAGGCCTGAGCGGCCGCCAGGAATTCGAGCTGCAGCACATCCCCGGCGCGGTGTTCTTCGACATCGACGAGATCGCCGACGGCGACGATCCCCTGCCACACATGCTGCCATCGCCCGAGAAGTTCTCGTCCAAGGTCACAAAGCTGGGGATGGGCGACGGCGTGCGCATGGTGATCTACGACCAGCGCGGCCTGATGAGCGCACCCCGCGTGTGGTGGACCTTCCGCTATTTCGGTCACGACGACGTCGCCGTGCTGGACGGCGGCCTGCCCAAGTGGCTGGCCGAGGGCCGGCGGGTCGAGGACGGGCCCGCGCGGCCTGTCGAACGGCACTTCACCGCGCGCATGAACAGCTTCATGCTGCGCGACAAGGAGCAGTTACGGGCCAACCTGACGAGCCGGCGCGAGCAGGTGTTGGACGCCCGCAGTCAGGGCCGTTTCGAGGCCAGCGAGCCGGAGCTGTGGCCGGGCCGCCGCGCGGGCCACATCCCCGGCAGCCTGAGCCTGCCCTATACGGACCTCGTGGACGCCGAGACCCAGACCCTGCGGCCGGTGGCGGACCTTCGGGCCTGCTTCGATGCCGCCGGCCTGGACATGGCCCGCCCGGTCATCACGACCTGCGGCTCGGGCGTGACCGCCGCGGTCCTGGCCCTGGGGCTGCACCTCGCGGGGCACAAGGACGTGGCGCTCTACGACGGCTCCTGGGCCGAGTGGGGCCTGCCCGGCGACACCCCCGTGGACACCGGCCCGGCCACCTAGGCGGATGGCCCGCAAGTCCAACAAGGCCGCAAAGCTGGACATCCGGCCCTACCGGCAGGGCGACCGCGACGCCGTGGTCGCGCTGTGGGAGGCCTGCGAGCTGACCCGGCCCTGGAACGACCCGGACCAGGACATCGCGCTGCTCAGCGAGACACCCAGCGCCGAGATCCTGGTCGGCGTGGTCCGGAAGAAGATCGCCGCGACGGTGATGGTCGGACACGACGGCCACCGGGGCTGGATCTATTACCTGGCGGTCGATCCGGCCTCGCGTGCCAGGGGAACCGGCGCTGCGATCATGCGCGCCGCCGAGGCCTGGCTGGCCGAGCGGGGCCTCGGCAAGGTGATGCTGATGGTCCGGCCGGGGAACCTGGCTGTGAAGCGGTTTTACGCCAGCCTCGGCTATCAGGCCGATCCCTGCCACCTCATGCGCCGCTGGCTGGACGGCCGCGAGGCGCCCGGGATCGAGACGGACCGGGACGACGGCAAGCTGGAGACTACGGTCACCTATCTGGAGATGACCGAGCGTCCGCCGCACCCCCACTTGGTGCCGCCGCTCGGTATGAAGCTGGCCCTGCTGCGCGCACGCCCGCCGACGGTCGGGTTCTACCGCTTCCTTTACAATACGGTCGGCGGACCGTGGCTGTGGTACGAGCGGCGCGCCCTGGACGACGAGGCTCTCGGCCGGATCATCACGGACGACAGGGTCGAGATCTACGTGCTCTACGCGAACGGCGTGCCGGCCGGCTACGCCGAGCTGGACAGGCGCGACCCTCCGGATATCGAGCTGGCCTACTTCGGCCTGATACCGGACTTCATCGGCAAGGGGCTGGGCCGCTACCTGCTGACCTGGGCGATCGATACGGCTTGGAGCTACGAGCCGGAGCGCCTTTGGGTCAACACCAACTCGCTGGACCACTCCACGGCCCTGGCGCTCTACCAGCGCTGCGGCTTCCGGCCCTATAGGCAGGAACACCGGGTTATCGACGACCCGCGCCTGATCGGGCTGATCCCGGTCTGATGCGGACCTGAACGCGAGGAGACGAGCTGCCATGGACATCGGCGTACCACGGGAAATCAAGCCGCAGGAAGGCCGGGTCGCCCTGCTGCCGGACCAGGTCGAGAGCCTGACCGCGGCGGGACACCGCGTCCTGATCGAGAGCGACGCCGGGGCTCTGAGCGGCGCTGACGACGGAGGCTACGCGGCCGCCGGGGCGGAGATCGCGGCGACCGGCGCCGAGGTCTATGCGGGCTGCGAGTTGATCGTGAAGGTCAAGGAGGTCATGCCCGAGGAATACGGCGGTCTGCGCCGCGAACACGTCGTGCTGACCAATCTGCACACCGCGCTCAACCGCGAGCTCACCGACAAGCTGCTCGAGGTCGGCCTGATCGGACTGTCTGCCGAGGAGACGCACGCCAGCGGCTCGCCCAACTCGCCGCTCGCCGGCGAGGTGGGCGCCTTCGAGGGGGTGCGCCTCTGCCTCGCGCCCTTCGGCGGTACGGGACGGCACTTCATGGCCCACTACGGCGCACCGGCGCTGAACGCGGTGGTGATCGGCCTGGGCGGCGTCGGCCAGGGGGCCCTCAGGACCCTGACACGCCTCGGCTGCGCGGTGACCGGCCTCGACCTCGACCCCGGGGCGCGGTTCCGCAACGAGCTGACCTTCGCCGGCAGCGACTTCACGGCCGCGCCGGTCGAGGCCCTGCCCGGCCTGCTGCCCGAGGCCGACATGGTGGTCAACTGCGTGCTCTGGGACAAGCAGCGCAGCGACCACCTTATCACCCGAGCCATGCTCAAGAGTATGAAGCCGACCGCGGTCCTGGTGGACATCTCCTGCGACACCGCCGGGGCCATCGAAACCAGCCGGCCGACCACCTGGGCCGATCCGGTCTATGTGGTGGACGGCATCCGCCACTACTGCGTCGACAACATTCCGGGCGCCGTGCCGGCCACCGCCTCGGCGGGCTACGCCCGCGCGCTGCTGCCCTTTGTCGAGCGGATTGCCGCACTCGGCCCGATCGAAGCCTGTCGCCGAGATCCCTGGCTCGCCCGCGGCTTGACCTGCGCGGGCGGCACCTTGTTGCTGGAGGAAACCGGGCGCTTGCAGGACCGCCCCTTCACGCCTGTCGAGACCTTCTTGAAGGAAGCCGGCTGACTAAGCCGGGCTTTTCCACGGCTGTCTGCCGGCAATGGGCCAAGCCCAAATCAGATCTGCTCGGATAGCGAAATTCGGTCACTTGCCAGCCATTGGCTTGGCCCCTCGGATCTGGTCAATCACCGTCGCCAGCCAATCCATGACCACACGGATTCGGACCAGTTCGCGCAGCTCCGGATGCACCATGAGCCAAAGTTCCCGCGAGAGGAGCACCGAACCGTCGCCATGACGCTCCAGCCCTGGCTCCTGGTCTCCAATAGCAATCGGCAGCAAGGATT
>CAMYMY010000190.1 GCA_947259625.1 uncultured Kiloniellales bacterium
CGGTGGTCGATCACCGTGACGCCAGGCTGGTTGCGCAGCGCCCGGCGCGCCTCGTCCTCGTCGATCGGGTTTTCGAACTCGAGGTTGATCGCCTCGGCATGGCCGATGAAAACCGGAACGCGCACGCAGGTCGCGGTGACCAGGATCGAGGGGTCGAGGATCTTCTTGGTCTCGACCACCATCTTCCACTCTTCCTTGGTCGAGCCGTCCTCCATGAAGACGTCGATCTGCGGGATCACGTTGAAGGCGATCTGCTTGGTGAACTGTTCGGGCCTGACCGGCTCGTTGACGTAGACGCCGCGGGTCTGGTTGAACAGCTCATCCATGGCGTCCTTGCCGGCGCCCGAGGTCGACTGGTAGGTCGCCACGACGACCCGGCGGATGCGGGCCAGCTCGTGCAGCGGCTTCAGCGCGAGCACCATCTGGATCGTCGAGCAGTTCGGGTTGGCGATGATGTGGCGCCGGGTATAGCCGGCGATATCGTCCGGGTTGACCTCGGGCACGATCAGCGGCACATCCGGGTCCATGCGGAACTGCGAGGTATTGTCGATCACCACGGCGCCGGCCCGGGCCGCGCGCGGCGACTGCTCCGCCGAGACCTTGGCGCCCGGCGAGGAGAGCACGATGTCGGTGCCCTTGAAGTCGAAGCTCGAGAGATCCTGAACCTTCAGCACGTCGTCCTCTCCGAAGGAGACCTCGACGCCGGCCGAGCGCTCGGAGGCCAGCGCTACCACGTCGTCGGCCGGGAAAGCGCGCTCGACGAGTGTGGTCAGAATTTCACGCCCGACGGCGCCCGTGGCGCCGGCAACGGCCACCTTGTAACCCATGGAATCCGTCCGCCTGATCGTCAGAGGTACATCGATGAGAGCGGCATGAGTTACGCCGCCCGGCGGTTTATTGCAAGAAAA
This sequence comes from uncultured Kiloniellales bacterium, assembly GCA_947259625.1. Lineage (GTDB taxonomy): Bacteria > Pseudomonadota > Alphaproteobacteria > Kiloniellales > JAKSDN01 > CAMYKD01. The sequence continues at coordinate 909 of CAMYMY010000190.1, forward strand.
GACGGAGCCGGCCTTGAGGTCGTATCGGGCGGAAGAGGGCGCACCACAGACGCTACCGATCCGGGTCGAGGTGTGCGGTCTCGGCCGGCGGCCGTGACAAAGGCCCCCCGCTGGGAGGCCTTTGCCGTTTCGTACCTTGAGCGGGATTCGTCAGTTCGAGCTGCTCTCGACCTTCGGCGTCTGAGGCATGCTCTGTCCCGACTGGTCGGCCTGGGCAACTTCCAGGCTGTCCTGCGTCTGCGCGGTGGTAGTCGCGTGGCCGCAGCCGCCTTCTGCCCACGCCGGCGCGGCTAGAACGATCAAGGTGAAGGCAACGACCGTAAATGATTTGAGCATAGTCCACCCCTTTGCAACCATGGCATGCGAGAAGCCTAAACCGACTGCGAACTGTTCTCAAGACAATTTATCGTAAGGCCAGCCCGAGGCCCTGCGCGGAGCAAGAAAAGGACCGCCTGTCTGCGACAGGCGGTCCTAGATTGGAGCTTTCCGCAACGTAGAGGTCACTTGGAGCTGCTCTCCCGTCCAGGCCGCGCAGGCGAGGGGCTGCTCGCCAGATCGATCCGCGCGACTTCGGTGCTCGTGGCGCAGATGGGCTGCGCCCTGGATCCGCGGCCGCCGCCGGCCAGGGCCGGCGCCCCGGGAGTCAAAGCGGTTCCGGAGCCGAATACGATAATCGCTAGGTCGTTATTCACGTTTTCTCACCCACCTGAACTGAAGAGCAAGACAAGGTAGGCATATGTACTACGGGGTGTCTAATCAACGCTGCGTGAGGTCGCCGCGAAGTCGGACCCCAGGGGTCCCGGGCGCTAATCCGCCAGCTTGTCCAACTCGTGCAGGACCGAATCGCCCATCGCGCTGGTCGAGACGGTCTCCGCACCCTCCTGGCTGATGTCGGCCGTCCGCAGGCCGCCCTCGAGCACGTTCTCGACCGCCCGATCGAGCAGGTCCGCGCCCTCGCCCTGGTCGAAGGAGTAGCGCAGCATCATGGAGACGCTGAGGACGCAGGCCAGGGGGTTGGCCAGGTCCTTGCCGGCGATGTCGGGCGCGCTGCCGTGGACCGGCTCGTAGAGCGCCTTGCGCCGGCCGCTCGCGTCCGCGGCGCCCAGCGAGGCCGAGGGCAGCATGCCGAGCGAGCCGGTCAGCATGGCTGCGGCATCCGACAGCATGTCGCCGAACAGGTTGTCGGTCACGATAACGTCGAACTGCTTGGGATTGCGCACCAGCTGCATGGCGCAGTTGTCGGCGTACATGTGGTTGAGTTCGGCGCGCGGATATTCGGCGTCGTGAAGCTTCTGCACCTCCTCGCGCCACAGCACGCCGGACTCCATGACGTTGGCCTTCTCGACCGAGCAGACCCGGTTCTGCCGCTTTTCCGCCAGCTCGAAGGCGACCCGCGCCACGCGCTGGATCTCGGGGGTGGTGTAGACCTGGGTGTTGATGCCGCGGCGCGTGCCGTCGGGCAGGTCCTCGATGCCGCGCGGCTCGCCGAAATAGACCCCGCCGGTCAGCTCGCGCACGATCATGATGTCGAGGCCGCTGACCACCTCGGGCTTGAGGGTCGAGGCCGCGACCAGAGCGTCGAAGCAGATCGCCGGCCTGAGGTTGGCGAAGAGCTCCATCTCCTTGCGCAGCCTGAGCAGCCCGCGTTCCGGCTTGATCTCGAAGGCCAGGTCGTCCCACTCGGGCCCGCCGACCGCGCCGAGCAGCACGGCGTCGGCGGCCATGGCCTTGTCCAGCGTCGCGTCGGCCAGCGGCACGCCGTGGGCGTCGATGGCCGCGCCGCCGACCAGGTCCTCCTCGACGTCGAAGGTCACGACGCGGCGCCGGTCGAACCACTCGATCACGCGCCGCGCCTGGCCGAGACACTCGGGCCCGATCCCGTCGCCGGGCAGTAGGAGCACTTTTCTGTTGGACGCCATGACGTCTCCCTTCCCTCTATCCCGGGCCTAGAGCCAGGGCTGTTCCTGCCTGCGTTTCGCCTCGAAGGCGTCGATCTTGTTCGCCTTCTGCAAGCTCAGCCCGATGTCGTCGAGACCGTTCATGAGGCAATGCTTGCGGAAGGGGTCGATCTCGAACTGGACCCGCCCGCCGTCGGGCCCGGTGATCTCCTGCGTCTCCAGGTCGACGGTGACGACGGCATTGGCGCCGCGCTCGGCGTCGTCCATCAAGAGGTCGACCTGCTCTTGCGGCAGGGCGATCGGCAGGATGCCGTTCTTGAAGCAGTTGTTGTAGAAGATGTCGGCGAAGCTGGAGGCGATGATGCAGCGGATGCCGGCGTCCAAGAGCGCCCAGGGCGCGTGCTCGCGCGACGAGCCGCAGCCGAAGTTCTCGCCGGCGACCAGGATCTTCGCGTCCCTGTAAGCCGGCTGGTCGAGCACGAAGTCCTTCTTGTTGCCGTCCTCGTCGAAGCGCAGCTCGTAGAACAGGCCCTCGGAGAGCCCGGTGCGCTTGATCGTCTTGAGGAACTGCTTCGGGATGATCTTGTCGGTGTCGACGTTGACCATCGGCAGCGGCGCAGCGACCCCGGTCAGCTTGGTAAACTTTTCCATGGGTGACCCTCCCTAGACCAAGTCCCGCACGTCGGCGATGCGTCCGGTCACCGCCGCCGCCGCGGCCATGCCGGGGCTCATCAGATGGGTGCGGCCGCCGCGGCCTTGGCGGCCCTCGAAGTTGCGGTTCGAGGTCGAGGCGCAGCGCTCGCCCGGCTCCAGCTTGTCCGCGTTCATGGCCAGGCACATGGAGCAGCCCGGCTCGCGCCACTCGAAGCCGGCCTCGATGAAGACCTTGTGCAGGCCCTCCTCCTCGGCCTGGTTCTTGACCAGGCCCGAGCCCGGCACGATCAGCGCCTGGACACCCTCGGCCACCTTGCGGCCCTTGGCGACGGCCGCGGCCTCGCGCAGGTCCTCGATGCGTCCGTTGGTGCAGGAGCCGATGAATACCTTGTCGACCGGGATCTCGCCGATCGGCGTGCCCGCTTTGATGCCCATGTAGGCGAGCGAGCGCGCCATGGCCTGGCGCTTGCCCTCGTCCGGCGCGTCGGCCGGATCGGGCACCCGGCCCGTGACCGGCACCACGTCCTCGGGGCTGGTGCCCCAGGTGACCTGAGGCGCGATTTCGGCGGCGGCCAGCGTGACCTCCTTGTCGTAGCGCGCATCCGGATCCGACGGCAGGCCGCGCCAGGCGGCCTCGGCCTGCTCCCAGGCGCCCGCCTTGGGTGCCATAGGCCGGCCCTTGATGTAGTCGAAAGTGGCCTCGTCGGGCGCGATCAGGCCGGCGCGCGCGCCCGCCTCGATCGACATGTTGCAGACCGTCATGCGGCCTTCCATGGACAGGTCCGTGATCGCCTGCCCGGCGTACTCGATGACGTGGCCGGTGCCGCCGGCGGTGCCGATCTTGCCGATGATGGCGAGGATCAGGTCCTTGGCCGTGGTGCCCACGGGCCGCGCGCCTTCGACCGTGATGCGCATGTTCTTGGCCGGCTGCTGAATCAGCGTCTGGGTGGCCAGCACGTGCTCGACCTCCGAGGTGCCGATGCCGAAGGCGAGCGCCCCGAAGGCGCCGTGGGTCGAGGTGTGCGAATCGCCGCAGACGATGGTCATGCCCGGCAGGGTAAAGCCCTGCTCCGGGCCGATGATGTGGACGATGCCCTGGCGCGGATCGTCCACCTCTATGTAGGGGACGCCGAAGTCGGCGCAGTTGCGGATCAGCGTCTCGACCTGGATGCGGCTTTCCTCGTCGGCGATGCCCGCCGAGCGGTCGGTCGTGGGCACGTTGTGGTCGGCCACGGCGAGCGTCGCCTCGGGCCGGCGCAGCTGGCGACCGGCGAGCCTGAGGCCCTCGAAGGCCTGCGGGCTGGTCACCTCGTGCACCAGGTGGCGGTCGATATAGATCAGGCAGGTGCCGTCGTCCTGGCGGTCGACCAGGTGGCTCTCCCAGATCTTGTCGAACAGGGTGCGCGGGGCTGCCATGGCTTTCTCCTCGGTACCGGGGGCCGGGAGAATAGCGCGACGCCCCGGCCAGGCAAAGCCCGGCCGCCGGCCCCTTCAGCCGCCTCCGACGACGCCCTTATGGACGGCTGTTCAGCCCTCAGCCTGCTTCTTGGCCGCCTGGGCGGCGGCGCGGGTCTCGGCCTTGACCTTGGCGGCCGCTTCGCGCTCGCCCTGGGCGGCCTTGCCGGCGGCGCCGGTGGTCTTCTCGGCGATGCGCGCCCGCTTGCCGGTGCGCCCGCGCAGGTAATAGAGCTTGGCCCGGCGCACGTCGCCGCGGCGCACCAGCTCGATCGAGTCGATGCGCGGGCTGTACAGCGGGAAGATGCGCTCCACGCCCTCGCCGTAGGAGATCTTGCGCACCGTGAAGGAGGAGTTGACCCCGCGGTTCTTGCGCGCGATGCACACGCCCTCGAAGGCCTGGATGCGCTCGCGCGTGCCCTCGACCACCTTGACGTTGACGCGCAGCGTGTCGCCCGGGTTGAATTCGGGCTGCGCGCGCTCTTGGGACAGCTTGGTTACCTGCTCTTGCTCGAGCTGTTCGATCGTGTTCATGGCTCTCATCCTCGGCCGTCGCTTGTTTCTTCAGTCTCTTCGTTTCGCCCGGTAGCGCGCCCAGAGGTCCGGGCGCCGCTGTTTCGTGATCCGCTCCGCCTCGGCCAGCCGCCAGCGGCGGACCTTCTCGTGGTGGCCCGAAACCAGGACCTCCGGCACCTCTCGGCCGCGCCAGTTCGCCGGGCGCGTGTAGAGCGGATACTCCAGAAGGCCCCGCTCGAAGGATTCCTCCTCCAGGCTCGCTTCGTTGCCCAAGATCCCCGGCAGCAGGCGCAACACGGCGTCGATCAGCGCCAGGGCCGCCGGCTCACCGCCCGAGAGCAGATAGTCGCCGACGCTCACTTCCTCGACCCCACGGGCATCCAGGACCCGCTGGTCGACTCCTTCGTAGCGGCCGCACAGCAGGGTCACGCCCGGCTCCGCAGCCAGCTGCCGCACCCGCGCCTGATCGAGCAGGCACCCGCGCGGGCTTAGATAAACCACCGGCCCGGGCCGTGCCTCGACCGCGGCCAGCGCCGCGTCGACCACGTCCGGCCGCATCACCATGCCGGGCCCGCCGCCGAAGGGCTGGTCGTCGACGGACCGGTGTTTATCGCGCGCGAAGTCCCGGATGTCCAGAACCTCCAGCGCCCAAAGACCGTTTTCCAGCGCCTTGCCGGCCAAGCTGACGCCGAGCGGCCCCGGAAACACCTCCGGAAAGAGGGTGAGCACCCTCGCCGTCCAGGGTTCGGCCCGCGCCGTCATGTCGCCGCTCATCCGTCGCCAGGGCCACGAAGCCGCGCTTTATGCCGCCTCGCGCCTGCTTTGTCCAGCCTCCGCCTGCGCCCGGTCGGGCTAGCCACCTTCGGTCTCCGCCCGGTCGCCCTGAGGTTCGGTCTCGACCGGCGGATCGACGACGATACGGCCGCCCTCGAGGTCGACGAGCGGCACCGCCACGCGATTGAAGGGCAGGAAGAGCGGCCGGCCCTCCGGGCCGCCGTCCAGCTCCAGGACGTCGCCGGCACCGAAGTCGTGCACCGCCGCAACCCGACCGAGCGAACGGCCGTCGCGATCCTCGGCGGCCAAGCCGACCAGATCGGCATAGTAATAGGTCTCGTCCTCCTCCAGCGGTGGCAGCGCGTCCCGTGCGACATAGAGCCGTGTCCCCTTGAGCGCCTGCGCCAAGTCGCGGTCGCCGACCCCCTCGATGCGGGCCAGCAGGGCGTCCTTGACGCGGCCAGTCACGGTGAGATCGAAGCGCCGCCGGCCCTGCTCGTCGCTCAACGGGCCGTAGGACGCCAGATCCTCCGGCACCTCGGTGAAGGACTTGACGCGCACCAGGCCGCGCACGCCGTGGGGTCCGGCGATCACCCCCAGGCAGACGCGCGCCTCGCCCACGGCCGGCCCCGGCGGGGGGCGCTCAGCGCTTTTTCGCCTCGTCCTCGGCAGCCTCAGCGTCCGCCGGCGCCTCCTCAGCAGCGGGCTCCTCAGCAGCGGGCTCCTCAGCAGCGGGCTCCTCGGCAGCGGGCTTCTCGGCCGGCGCTTCCTCGGCAGGCGCCGTTTCGACGGCCGGTTCCTCGGCCGAAGCGGTTTCCTCGGCCGAAGCGGTTTCCTCGGCCGGCGCTTCCTCGGCCG
>CAMYMY010000191.1 GCA_947259625.1 uncultured Kiloniellales bacterium
GTGCTAAACGACAAGAGCGCGACGGCGCCCACCTGAGTGGAGGACGGCGATGACGACGGTCACTTACCGGTTCAAACGCTGGCGAAGGCGCACGAACCTGATCGCCACCATCTTCGCCATGCTCGGCATGACACAGCTCGTGATCCTGACGTCCCAGGCCATGGGAACCGATGCCCCCTGGATGGAAGCGCTAGCGGAGGAGCTGCCGCTCACCGTGAGCAGCCTGGTGATGCTACTGGCCTGCGTGATTGTCGTCGCGCTGAGCCTCGGGCCGGGCGGCGCCAGACGCGAGTATCTCAGGCTCGACGACGAGGGTATGACCTATGGGAACCTCTTCGGCGCCAATCGCTGGCCGTGGCGCGACCTCTCGGCCTTCGCCTTGCGCCGGCAATCCGGCGCGAACGCCTATGTCACCTTCGCCTTGCCGGGGAAGACCGGCTGGACGGTCAACCAGTGTCCCTGGGAGCGCACGGCGAAAGGCCCGAAGGCCATGATCGAGGATATCTACGACGCGCCGCTCGACGAGATCGCCGCCAAGCTCAACGAATACCGCGACCGGGCGCTGGGCGGCGTGACCGCGCCTACATGAACAGCTTTTCGCCCTCGAGGCCCTTGTAGAGCTCGGCGACGAATTCGCCGTAGCCGTTGAACAGCTGGGTCTCGAGCCGGTGGTTGGCGCCCAACACGCGCTCGGAGGCCTGGCTCCAGCGGGGGTGCGGTACGTTGGGGTTGACGTTGGCCCAGAAGCCGTACTCGCTGCTCTGGATTTCCTCCCAGAAGCTCACCGGGCGGATTTCGGTGAACTGGAAGCGCACGATGCCCTTGGCCGACTTGAAGCCGTACTTCCACGGCACGGCGAGGCGCAGCGGGGCGCCGTTTTGCTTGGGCATGGGCTTGCCGTAGATGCCCGTGGCGATGAACGCCAGCTCGTTGGTCGCCTCGGCGATCGTCAGGCCCTCCTCGTAGGGCCAGGGGTACCAGGGCGCCTTTTGGCCCGAGGCCACCTCCGGGTCGTGGAAGGTGGTCATGCGCAGGTACTTGGCGGAGCCGAGCGGTTTGGCGAGGTCGACCAGCGCCTTCAGAGGAAAGCCGCTCCAGGGCACGGCCATGGACCAGGCCTCGACGCAGCGGTGGCGGTAGAGCCGCTCCTCCAGCGGCATCTTGGCCAGAAGCTCGTCGATGCCGATCTCGAAAGGCTGCTCGACCAGGCCGTCGATCACCACCGTCCAGGGCCTGAGCGGCAGCGCCTGGGCCTTCTTCCAGATGTTCTTGGACGAGCCGAACTCGTAGTAGTTGTTGTAGGTTGTGGCGTCGGCCTCGGGCGTCTGGTCGCGGTCGAGCCGGTAGCGCAGGTTGCGCGCTACGGGATAGAGGTGGGCCGAAGGGTCGGGCTCGGCCGCCACGGCCCCTCCGGCGCGGGCGGTCGGCGCGGGCGCCTCGTCGCAGGCGGTCAGCAGCGCCGGGGCCGCCAGCAGGATCGGCCCGGCCGCCGCGGCCTTGAGCAGCCGCCGCCGGTCGTGGAAAACCGCCTCGGGCGTGGCCGCGCGCTCCGGCAACTCCCAGCCGCGTTTGAGCTTGATCAGCATCTGGCTTCCCTCACTGTTTCTCCAGATAGTCCTTGTCGGCCTCGGTGCCAAGGCCCAGCACGCCGTCGCGCCCGATCACGGCCTTGACCTGCGGGTCGTTGCGGAACCACTGCTTGGACTCGGGGCCGCCCGCCTGGAAGCCGTTCGCCTCGGCCCACTTGGGCAGGAAGCGGTTGGCCCGCTGCCACTTGCCGTCCGGCGCCTCCTTGACGAACTGCAGCGCGAAGATCTTGGTGCCCCGGTTTGTCGTGAACAGCCCGTCGGCCACGACCCGCTTGCCGCAGAAGTCGATCAGCTCGGCCGCCGCGCCCGTAAAGGCCGTGAAGTTCTTGACCGGCAGCACGAGGGCGCCGGCGTCGGTCACCAGGCCCAGTTGGCGCTTGCCGCCGCCGCAGTCCGTGGGGCAGTCGCCGGTCAGCTCGCACAGCACGTCGACCACCTTGGCCTCGAAACGTGCCACCTCCTCCTCGGGCAGGCCCCACTCTTCCGCGGCCCAGGCCGGCGTCGCGGCCAGCAGGCCGGCGATCAGGGCGGTCGCGCTCGAGATTCTCTTCATCGTCTCACTTCCCGAAGGGCTGAACGCCCCATTCCTCGTGGTTGACCTTGACGATGCCCTCGTCCGTGAGAACCCGGTCGACGACGAGGTAGTTGATCCCATCGCGCTTGTAGAGCGCGCCGTCCACCTTGACCCGGTGGCTCTGGATCTCGAGCACGGCCGGGTTGGCGACGCTGGTCGCGTCGTCCCCCATCTTGAGGACCATGTAGACCGTGCCGTCGTCGCCGAGGATGCCGACCGGAATGCCGCCCGCCGCGCACCACACGGCGCACTGGTGATGGGCCGAGCCCTCGGGGAACATGATTTCGGTGATGTAGCACCAGCTGTCGATGACCTCGCCGGTCACCTTGACCCGCTCGCCCGTCGCCGCCGAAACGGGCAGCGCCGTCGCGGCGCTCAGGGCGAGGCCGGCGGTGGCGAACACTGCGGGGATTTTGAGCATGTGGCTGCCATTCGAATTGGGGCGCGGCGCGGCGGATCGCGCGGGGCGACCCGCCGGCCCGTCGTCAATCGTGATCCGCGCGCCGAATAATGACCCGCGCGACGGGATTGCGCCAGTCCCGTTGGGCGTCGTCGAGATTGCCGATGCCGTGGATGCCGGCGTGCACGTGGACGTAGCCCTCGCCCTCCGGCGACTCGGCCCCGCCGGGACAGACGAATGGCGGTCCCGGGATCGAATCGCAAGATTCGTCGTTGGCCTCCGTCCCGGCGTCATAGGCGAGCGCAAGGAAGGCTCCGGACCTCTTGCCCTTGGGGGCGCGGACGCCGTTCAGCGCGACGAAGGCGTCGTTGGTCGGCACCAGCATGGCGGCTAGGCTGACCCGCGTGAAGCCGTCGTCGGCTGCGACGCTGAGGCTCACCGACTGGCCGGGCGGCAGTACGCCGTCGCCCGTGGCGACATCGCCGACATAGGGATTGCCGGCGAGCGCGGCCACGAAGGGCGCGGTATCACCCCCCTCGGCCAGGCTCTCCAACTCGTCGCTCGCGGCCTCGCCCGGAGTGAAGAGTTGGACCCCGGGCTTATGCGACACCACTAGGAAGGGCGTAAAGAACTGGCCCCGGGTGAGGTTCGTGATGGTGACTTTGTAGGTGGCGTCGTCGTCGGCCAGCGCGGCTCCGCCGGTGGCCAAGGTGCCGGCGACCGCAAGCAACGCCAGGGCCCTGTTGGTACGATTCATCGTTTGCATTCCTCTCGTCAAGCAGTCGGCTGTAAATGCCAGAATCGAGCCCTAGTTGGCCGCGCAGGGATTGCAGGGGCTTTTCGCGGCGCAGGGGTTGCACGGAGTCTTGGCCGCGCAGGGATTGCAGGGGCTGGCCGCGGCCGCGCAGGGATTGCACGGGTTCTTGGCCGCACAGGGGTTGCACGGGTTCTTGGCCGCGCAGGGATTGCAGGGGCTACAGCCCGCCGCGACCTGAACGGGGGTCGCCGCGGCATGGGCCACGGCGGCCGGCAGGGCCGCGGCGCTGCTCAGGAGGACCGCGGCGCTCAAGGCAACGGCGGTCTCTTTCAGCCTGGGGCGGATGGACTTGGTCATGTGTCGTAGTCTCCCAACTTGGTTCGGTGTTCGCCGGCCTGTCCCGGATTGGAGGGGCGCAGCCCCTGCGGGCCCGGGTCCGGCATGATCAAGATGGGAGGCCAATGTGAAGCGCGGATAACGAGGCCTTAAAGATTGTGTAAAGGCCGATCACATTGCCGTTATGGCGAAGGTCGTCTCCACTGACCCACGGGTCTCAGCCCGGCAGGGTGAACCAGATCCGGACCCGGCCCTCGGTGCTCTCCGCGCCGACCCGGCCGCCGTGGGCCTCGACCAGTTCCTTGACGATCGCGAGACCGATCCCGGCGCCTCCGCTCTCGCGCGAGCGCGACTTCTCGGCCCGGTGGAAGCGTTCGAAAATGAGCTTCAGTTCGGCCTCCGCGATCTCGGGCCCGGTATTGGCGAAGGTCGCCTTGATCCCCTCGGCCACGCGCTCGGTCGAGATCGAGAGGGCGCCGTCGCCGGGGGTGTATTGGCAGGCGTTCTGGATCAGGTTGCGCAGCACCTGCAGCAGCTTGTCCCGATCGCCCGTCACGCGCCCTTGCTCCCGGGGCCTGGTCCCCTCGGCGTAGTCGGTCTCCACCGAGATGCCGCGCGACTCGAACTGATAGCGGTAGAGCTCGAGGACCTGTTCGATCAGGTCGGGCAGGGCGATCTCCTCGCGCTGCAGATAGGCCCGGGCGGCGTCGGCCTTGGTCAGCTGGTTGAGGTCCTCGGCCAGCCGGACGAGCCGCAGGATCTCCTCCTGAAGCATCTCGAAGGTCTCCTTCGACGGCGGCACCACGCCATCGGCCAGGGCCTCGAGGTAGCCGCGGATGTTGGTCAGCGGCGTGCGCAGCTCGTGCGCCATGTCGACCACCATGGAGCGCCGTAGCAGCTCGACCCGCTCCAGGCCGTCGGCCATCTGGTTGAACGCGCGCGCCAGGTGGCCGACCTCGTCCCGCGACGCGGCCTCGACGCGGTCGGTATAGTCGCCCGCGGCGATCCGCCTCGAAATCGCCGCCATGTCGGAAAGCGGTCGCAGGACCTTCCGGGTCAGCAGAAAGCTCAACAGGACGGCGAGCGCCAGGGCCGCCACGCTCACCTGGATGAGATAGCGGTGTATGGCGTCCAGGAACATCTGGTGGCTCTCGGCCGGGTCGATGTGGTAGCGCTCCATCAGGACGGAGAAATAGTCGGCCGCCAGGAAATCGACGGCCAGCCACACCACCAGGAAGACCACGCCGATCATGGCCGCATTGATCGCCAGGAGCTTCCACAGCAGGGTGCTTTTCATGTCCGGCTCCCGGATTTCAGGTCTCGTCCCGCTCGGCGAAGCGGTAGCCGACGCCGCGCACCGTCAGGATGTAACGCGGCTCTGAGGGGTCGGCCTCGATCTTCTGCCGGAGCTTGCCGATGTGGACGTCGATCACCCGGTCGACCACGGTCTCGCCGTGCCGATGGAGATGACCCAGCAGGGTGTCGCGCGAGAAGACCCGCCCCGGCGCGCTCATCAGGGTATGGAGGAGCGTGTACTCCGACGGGGTCAAGGGGATCGAGCGGCCGTCCAGGGTCACCTTGTGCTTGTCCGGCTCGAGGACCAGCGGCCCGTGCTGCAGGCGCGCGTCGGCGTCCGGTGCGGCGGGCCGCGAGCGGCGCAGGATGGCCTTGACCCGTTCGACCAGCTCCCGCGGGCTAAACGGCTTGACCACGTAGTCGTCGGCCCCCAGGGAGAAACCCAGGATCCGGTCCAACTCCTCCTCGCGGGCGGTCAGGATCAGGATCGGAACGTCGGACTGCTTGCGGATCTCGCGGCACAGGTCCCAGCCGTCGACGCCGGGCAGCATGAGGTCCAGGACGACGAAGCCGGGCTTGTGCCGGCGGAGGAGCTCGAGGCCCGCGGGCCCGTCGTGGGCGACGATCGGCTCGAAGCCGGCCCGCGAGAGGTAGGTCTCGACCAGGGCGGCGATGTTCCGATCGTCCTCGACGACGAGGATCGGGTTCGCTGAGCGGGGATCTTGCATCGGCGGGGACCTGTTCGTCGCGATCGCTCCGGGGCGCAGGGTGCAGGCCGCCCGGCCGCGCGTCAATGGCCTGGGGCGGTCAGGCGGTGAACCCCAGCCGCACCTCGCCTAAGGGCCCGAAGTCCGCGACCGCCTCGTCCCCGGCGTCCAGCTCGACGAAATCGGTCACCACGCCGGTGGTGACGACTTGGCCGGACTCCAGGCCCTGGCCGCGGCGCGCGCGGTGGTCGGCCAGCCAGGCGAGCGCGGTCAGGGGGCCGCCCAGCGCGTTGCCGCCGACGCCGGCCCCGGCCACCTCGCCGTTGACCCTGAGCGTGACCTCGTGCCGCGGCAGGTCGAGGCCGCGCCAGTCGGTGCAGGCCGGGCCCAGGACCAGGGCGGCGTTCACTCCGTTGTCGGCGATCAGCGAGGCCACGCCCTGGCGGCGCCAGTCCTGCAGGCCGCTGGTCACGAGCTCCATGGCCGGGTGCAGCTCCGCCACGGCGGCGGCCACCTCCTCGGGCGTATAGCCCTTCGCGCGGGGTGGCAGGTCGCGGCCCAGGCGAAAGGCGAACTCCGGCTCGATCAGGCGGAAGGGAAAGCGCCCGGCGGCGAGCACGGCCGGGCTGTCGTGCAGATCGTCCTTCAGGACGCAGCCGGCGAAGGGCGCGTCAATTCCGAGGAAGGCCTGGGCCTTGGCGCTGGTCGCGCCGATCTTGAATCCGGCCACGACGCCGCCCGACAAGGCCACGAAGGCGTCCTGCGCGAGGTAGCCCTCGTCCAGGGTCGCCGGCCGGCAGTCGTCCGGCAGTGCCTCGATCGGGCGCCGCGCGCGCCGGGCCGTGAGCAGCAGACCGGCCGCGCGTTCGGCCGGACCCTTGGCGGTGCTGGTCATCATGGCGCGGCCCTTGCCGCGCTAATCGGCGCCCTTGCGATCGGCGATCACCTTATCGGCCAGCTTGCCGGTCAGCTCCTGCAGGTGGTCGTACTTCCAGGCGAAGCTGCCGACCCCCAGGGTGAGCGAGCGCAGCTCGATCACCAGGTCGTGGATCTCGGACTGCGGCAGGTAGCACTTCAGGTCGTCCCAGCCGGTCCAGCCGGGCTTGGGCTCGAAGCCGAGGATCTGGCCGCGCCGGCCGCTCACCAGGCTGTGGATCTTGTTGGTGAAATCCGTGGGCACCGAGATGGTGACCTCGTAGATCGGCTCCAGCAGCACCGGCTGGCAGTTCGGCAGCCCCTCCTGCATGGCCAGGCGGCCGGCCGTCTTGAAGGCCATGTCCGAGCTGTCGACCGAGTGGTACTGCCCGTCGAACAGCGTGACCGAGACATCGACCACGGGGAAGCCGAGCGGGCCGCTGTCCAGGTA
>CAMYMY010000192.1 GCA_947259625.1 uncultured Kiloniellales bacterium
ACACCGCGCGCGGTCTCGGCATCTGCCTGGGCGACGTCTGACGGGCCGACCTTTGAAGACCGCCCCCGAGAATCCCTTCTGGGACTACTCCCTCGCGGTCTACGCCCGGCCCGGCGTAGCCGGGGCCTGCCTGGCGCTGCAGGATCGCCTCGGCCTGGACGTCAACGTCCTGCTGTTCTGCTGCTGGGCGGGGCAGCGCGGCCGCGCGCTCTCGGCGGACGAGCTCGAGGGACTGATGGCGGCGGTCGGGCCCTGGCACGAAGGCGTGGTCAAACCGCTGCGCGCCGTGCGCCGCTGGCTCAAGGACCAGGACACCGCGCCCGGCGCGGCGGCCGAGGCGCTGCGCCAAGAGGTCAAAACCCGGGAGCTCGAGGCCGAGCGCATCGAGCAGCAGCTCCTGGCCGAGACCCTGCCCCTGGGCGCGGGCTCGCCGGCCGTTGCGCTGGCGGCGGCCAATCTGAAGGTCTATATGGGCATTCGAGGGGTTCGGGGCGGGGCCGCCGATACGGCCGATCTGGCGGCGCTCCTGGCTGGGGCTTTCGAAGGCTTGGCGCCGGCGGAGTCGGTGCGGCTGCTCGCGCGCGCGACGCGCTAGTCGCGCTTGCCGCGCTTGGCCGCGCGCGGCGGCGGCTTGCCGTCGCGGCCGGCCTCGCCCCAGCGGGTCACGCGTCCGGTCTCCAGGCCGAAGAGGTCGAGCACCCGGCCGACCGACTGGTCGACCAGGTCGTCGATCGTCTCGGGGGCGGCGTAGAAGGCCGGCACCGGCGGGGCGATCACCGCGCCCATCTCGGAGAGCCGCAGCAGGTTGGCGAGGTGGCCGCTGTGCAGCGGCGTCTCGCGGACCATGAGCACCAGGCGGCGGCGCTCCTTGAGGACGACGTCGGCGGCGCGGGTCAGCAGGCTCGCGGTCGTGCCGCAGGCGATCTCGGCCATGGAGCGGATCGAGCAGGGCGCGACCACCATGCCCAGCGTTCGGAACGAGCCGCTCGAGATCGCCGCGCCGATATCGCCGGGCGCATAGCAGACGTCGGCCAGGGCCTGGACCTCGGCGACTTTCAAGTCTGTCTCGTAGGCCAGCGTCACCTCGGCCGACTTGCTCATCACCAAGTGCGACTCGACCGGCAGGGCCTTCAGCGTCTCGAGCAGGCGGATGCCGTAGATCACGCCGCTGGCCCCGCTGATGCCGACGATCAGGCGCCCGGAGCCGGTCGTCATAGGTAACACCCCGCTTGGCAAAACGGTCCCCCTCGGGTTATCATATTTCTGTCATATGTCATTGCCGTGACGGTCTCAGAAACTGGAGGTCATCTATGACGGTTGCCGAGCATGTCGCAGCTCTGCGCGCCAAGCACGCCGCACTGAAACAATCCGTCGAAGAAGAAAACCAGCGCCCACACCCCGACGAGTTACACATCGCGGAACTTAAACGCGAGAAACTCCGAATCAAAGACGAAATCGCCAGACTGGAGGCCGAGGCGGAAGCCTAGGCGCCGTCCGGCCGCAGCTTCAGAACAAGACGCAGCCGGCCCCGAGGAGACCGGCGAAGGTTTCGTTCGTCCGCGGCACGGTTTAGAGTGGCGGGAGTATTGCTCGCGCTGGTAGGGTTTGTTCGACCGATAGCACCGTCCGGAGTGGCGCGGCCAACCCAGCCGTCAGGAGACGAGGAGGAGGCCCATGGCAGTCAGCATTAAGGTGAACGGAACCGAGCGGCGGGTCGAGGTCGACCCCGAGACCCCGCTGCTCTGGGTGTTGCGCGACACCCTCGGGCTCACCGGGACCAAGTTCGGCTGCGGCATCGCTGCCTGCGGCGCCTGCACCGTGCATGTCGACGGGGCGGCGATCCGTTCCTGCGTGACCCCCGTCGAGGCCGTCGCGGGGAGCGAGGTCACGACGATCGAGGGCCTGTCGCCCGACCGCGGCCATGCGGTCCAGGTGGCCTGGATCGCCGAGCAAGTGCCTCAGTGCGGCTATTGCCAATCCGGCATGATCATGGCCGCCGCGGCGCTGTTGAGCGAGACGCCGCGGCCGAGCGACTCCGAGATCGACGAGGCCGTGACCAACATTTGCCGCTGTGGCACCTACGCCCGCGTCCGGCGCGCGATCCATCGCGCCGCGCGGGCCTGAGGGAGGGGCGAGCCATGCAGACACTGTTCAACTTCAGCCGGCGCCGCTTCCTGCAGAACGGCGCGGCGGCCGCCGGCGGCCTGGTGCTCGGCTTCCACCTGCCGGCCGGCGGACGGCTGGCGCGGGCGGCGGCGGGCGAGGCGGCGATCAACGCTTGGCTCCGCATCGCGCCGGACGACACCATTACCGTCACCGTCGCCCATTCCGAGATGGGCCAGGGCGTCTACACCTCGCTGCCCATGCTGGTGGCCGAGGAGCTGGAGGTCGACTGGACCAAGGTGCGCGCCGAGTTCGCGCCAGCCGACCAAGTCTATCGCAATCGCCTGTTCGGCATCCAGGCGACCGGCGGCAGCACCAGCATCCGCTCGTCCTTCGACCATCTGCGCCAAGCCGGCGCCACCGCGCGCGAGATGCTGCGCCGCGCGGCGGCAGAGGCCTGGGGCGTGCCGGTCGAGGCCTGCCGGGGGCAGGCCGGACGTGTGGTCCACGAGGCGAGCGGCCGCGCCGCCGGCTACGGTGAGCTCGCGGCTGCGGCCGCTAAGTTGGAGCCGCCCGCCGAGGTGCCCCTGAAGAAGCCCGGGGACTGGGGCCTGATCGGCACGGCCGTGGCCCGTCTCGACGTCCCGGCCAAGGTGGACGGCAGCGCCGGCTTCGGCATCGACGTCAAGCTGCCGGGCATGCTGATCGCCACGGTCCTGGCCTCGCCGGTCTTCGGCGGCAGGCTGAAGAGCGTCGACGAGACACCCGCGCTGGCGGTTAAGGGCGTGCGCGCGGTAGTGCCGCTGGAGAGCGCGGTGGCCGTGGTCGCCGAGGGCTACTGGCCGGCGCTGAAGGGGCTGGAGGCGCTCGCGCCGGTGTGGGACGAGGGTCCCCACGCCGCCATGAGCGACGCCACGATCCGCGCCGAGCTGTCGGCCGCGCTCAAGCAAGACGGCGCGGTGGCGCACAACGAGGGCGACGCCACGGCCGCCCTGGCCGGCGCGGACAGGCGGCTGGAGGCCGCCTACGAGGTGCCCTACCTGGCCCATGCCACCATGGAGCCGATGAACGCCACGGCCCGGGTCACCGACACGGGCGTCGAGGTCTGGGCGCCGACCCAGGGCCAGGGTCCGATCCAGCACGCCGTGGCCGGCCTGCTCGGCATCGCGCCCGCGCAGGTCAAGGTCCATACCACCTTCCTCGGCGGCGGGTTCGGGCGCCGTTTCGAGACCGACTTCGTCGTGCAGGCGGTGCTCGTCTCCAAGGCCGTGGGGGCGCCGGTCAAACTCGTCTGGTCGCGCGAGGAGGATATGCGCCAGGACTTCTACCGGCCGGCCGCCATGGCGCGCCTGCGGGCCGGGCTGAATGCGACCGGCGAGCCGGTCGCCTGGCACGTCCGTCTTGCCGCGCCGTCGATCATGAGCCGCGCGCTGCCCGACTACGTGAAGGACGGCATCGACCCCTCCTCGGTGGAGGGAGCGGCGGACAGCCCCTATGCCTTTGCGAACCAGCGAGTCGAGTACGCCATGCGGCACTTCGGCGTGCCCGTGGGTTTCTGGCGCTCGGTGGGCAACAGCCAGAACGCCTTTTTCGTCGAGAGCTTCCTCGACGAGCTGGCCCATGCCGCCGACCGTGACCCGCTCGCTTATCGCCTCGGCCTGCTGGGCGATCACCCGCGGCACCGCAAGGTACTGGAAACCGCGGCCCAGGCCGCCGGCTGGGGACGGGCGGCGCCCGAGGGGCGGTTCCGCGGCATCGCGCTGCACGAATCCTTCGGCTCGATCGCCGCCGAGGTGGCGGAGATCTCCGTCGCGAAGGGCCGGGAAATCAAGCTGCACAGGATGACCTGCGCGATCGACTGCGGACGGACGATCAACCCGGACACCGTGGTCGCGCAGATGGAAAGCGGCATCGTCTACGGCCTGACCGCGGCGCTGTTCGGCCGGATCACGATCGCCGCGGGCCGCGTCCAGGAGGGCAATTTCGACAGCTATCCCATGCTCGATCTGGCCCAGATGCCCGAGGTCGAGGTGCGCATCGTCGAGAGCGGGGCCGCGCTGGGCGGCGTCGGCGAGCCCGGCACGCCGCCCGCCGCTCCCGCGCTGGCCAACGCGCTCTTCGCGGCGACCGGAAAGCGTATCCGCTCCCTGCCGCTCTCCCGCCACGGTTTCAGCGCCGTGTGAGAGGAGCACCGGGGACCCGGCCTCGCGACGGGCCGGAGCCGGCCGAGCAACCGGACATTGACTTAGGTCATGGCCGTCGGGATAACCCTGCGCGACAACCCCTCGCGCAACAGCAGGAGCCCCGGCCATGCAGCCATCCCGTCTTTTCGCGGGCCTCGCCATCGTGGCGGGTCTGACCGGTCTTTTGCCCGGTGGACCGCGCGCCCAGGAGTTCACGGTCGAGGTGCGTCCGGTCGACGACCTCAAGGCGGTCTTCGCGGCGGTCGCGAGCCTGGACACGACGCCGGCGCGCACCCGTATCGGCGGCACGATCTCGGGCCTTGCCGTGGACGAGGGCAGCCCGGTCGAGGAGGGCGAGCTGCTCGCCCGGGTCGAGGATCCCAAGCTGGCGCTCGAGGTCGCGGCGCTCGACGCCCGAATCGAATCGGCCAAGGCGGAGGTCAAGCTGGCCGGAATCGAGCGTGACCGCTTCAAAACGCTGCGCGGCAGGGGCACGGTCAGCCAGGCCGCGCTGGACTCGGCCGAGACCGCCTCGAGCGTGGCCGCCGGCACGCTGGCGGCGCTGCGCGTCGAGCGCGCCCTGGTGGTCGAGCGGCAGGCCGAGGGCGACGTGCTGGCGCCCAAGCCGGGGCGCGTGCTCGAGGTGCCGGTGACTGATGGCCAGGTTGTCCTGCCGGGCGAGACCGTGGCGGTGATTGCCGCCCGGGCTTATGTCCTGCGCCTGCACCTGCCCGAGCGCCACGCCCGCTTTCTCAAGGAAGGCGACCCGGTGCTGGTCGGTGCGCGCGGCCTGGCGGTAGACGACAAGGGCCTGCGCGAGGGGCGCGTGCGCCAAGTCTATCCCGAGCTCGACCGCGGCCGCGTGGTGGCCGACGTTACGGTCGAGGGGCTGGGCGACTATTTCGTCGGCGAGCGCACCCGCGTCTATGTCGCGACCGGCAAGCGCCCGGCGATCGTCGTGCCGGCGGGCTACCTCTTCACCCGCTCCGGCGTGACCTATGCGCGCCTGGCGAACGTCGGCGACACGGTGGTGCAGCCCGGCCTGCCGGCCCCGGGTGGCATCGAGATCCTCTCGGGCCTCCGGCCCGGCGACGTGCTCGTGAAGCCCGCCGAGCCGGAGACCGGCTCGTGACAGATAAAAAGCGGTCTGACCCTATTTTCGGCGCCGCCGCGACCGGGGAGACGAGGATGTCATGAAGCTCGGGCTTTCCGGTGTCCTGACGCGGGCCTTCATCGACTCGCCGCTCTCGCCGCTGATCCTGATCGCGGCTTTCCTGGTCGGCGCCCTGGCGCTGGCCAGCCTGCCGCGCGAGGAGGAGCCGCAGATCTCGGTTCCCATGGTCGACGTGCACGTGCGCGCGGACGGCCTCAAGGCCGGCGACGCGGTCGAGCTGGTGACCAAGCCGCTCGAGGACGTCGTCAAGGGCATCGACGGCGTCGAGCACGTCTACTCCCAGACGATCGACGACAACGTGACGGTGACCGCCCGCTTCTTCGTCGGCACGGACGAGGACGACGCCATCCTGCGTGTCCACGAGGAGCTGCGCGCCAACTTCGGGCGCATTCCCAAGGGCATTCCCGAGCCCCTGGTGGTCGGCCGCGGTATCAACGACGTGCCGATCGTGGCCCTCGTGCTGACCCCGCGGCCCGAAGTCGCTGCGCGCTGGGACGACAGTGCGCTGACCACGATCGCCCGCAAACTTCAGCACGAGCTGATCAAGGTCGAGAACCTCGGCCTCAGCTTCATCGTCGGCGACCGCGGCGATCAGATCCGCGTCGAGCCCGACCCCGAGCGCCTGTCGCTCTACGGCATCACGCTGAACAAGCTGGTCGAAAAGCTGGAGAACGCCAACCGCTCGTTCCAGGTGGGCGCGCTGCGGCGCCTGGATGCCCACCTGCCCGCCGTGGCCGGCCAGACGCTGCAGGGCATCCCCGACATCGGCCTGCTGTTGCTGACCGCGCGCGACGGCCGACCGGTCTACGTCAAGGACGTGGCCCGGATCGTCATGGGCACCGCTCCCGACGAGCATCGTGTCTGGCATATGAGCAAGACCGAGGACGGTGGCCTGAGCGCGCCCCGCCCGGCGGTCGTCCTGGCCTTGGCCAAGCGCAAGGGGGCCAACGCCATGACCGTCGCCGAGGACGTCCTGGCGCGCCTCGAGCTGGTGCGCGGGGGCCTGGTGCCCGAGGAGGTCGAGGTCGTGCTCGCCCGCGACTACGGCGAGACGGCGCGCGACAAGGCCAACGAGCTGCTGTTCCACTTGGCCCTGGCGACCGTGGCCATCGTGATCATCGTCGCGCTGTTCATCGGCTGGCGCGAAGGCGTGGTCGTGCTGGTCGTGGTGCCGGCGATCATCCTGCTGACCTTCTTCGCCTCCTGGCTGATGGGCTACACGATCAACCGGGTCAGCCTCTTCGCGCTGATCTTCTCGATCGGCATCCTGGTCGACGACGCCATCGTCGTGGTCGAGAACATCGTGCGCCACTGGCGCGAGTCGCCGGGCGAGAACCCGGCGGCCGTCGCCGTGCGCGCCGTGGCCGAGGTCGGCAATCCGACCATCGTCGCTACTCTTACCGTGATCGCGGCCCTGCTGCCGATGATGTTCGTCTCGGGCCTGATGGGCCCCTACATGAGCCCGATCCCGGCCAACGCCAGCGCCGCCATGCTGTTCTCCTTCTTCGTGGCGGTCATGATCACGCCTTGGTTCATGCTGCGCCTGCGCGGCCGGGGCGGCC
>CAMYMY010000193.1 GCA_947259625.1 uncultured Kiloniellales bacterium
CGTGCGGCCCATGAACTCACGGCGAGAGATCTTGCCGCGCTCTAGCAACTTGCAGTAATAATCACATTCCGTCATGATCTTGACCTCCCTTGTTCTTTCCGTTTCGCACGGACCTGGATCGAAAGATTCCCCGATCCTGCTGTTGTTCGATTTTCTCTTTCCGGACCAGCCGGGCGAGCGCAGGCAAGTTTTGTTCATTCTGGCAAGATTGCAGGAAACAATCAAACATCGATATCGGATTCATTTGCCGGACCGCTCCGCAGAGGAGCCTCCGATCCCGCCGGAGTCGCGGAATTACGTGGCGCGCGAACCCAAAAAAACGCCGGAAATTCTTGGGAAGGATGGAACTACGACCGCTCACACCGGCGCGGCCTTCACCCTACGGACGATCCGTCGAGAGGCCGTGGTGATGTCCGACTTTCGAGGATGCGGCCTGCCGCGCGACCGGGCCGCTGTTAGGTGTTCTCAGGGGCGGAATACGGAGTCAAAGAAACGCAGGCTGGCGGCAGGCATGTTTGTCGCCGCCGCTACTTGACGCCGAGGATTTCCTTGGCCTTGGCCAGGGTCGTCACTGCTTTCTCATGCTTGTCGGCAAGATGCATCTCCTCGCCGTAAGCGCGGCGCGCCATCACCTCGGCCCTCTGCGTGACGGTCAGTCCCCTGCTTGCGGCGAACTCCCGGTCGATCGTGGCCATGTCGCCACTACAATCGTGGGTAAAAGTAGCGCCTGCAAGCGCGACCCACAGGGCGGTAGCTGTTATAATGACTCGCATCGAGTCTCTTCCTTTGCCGGCTGTATCACCCATTTCCGGATGGCCTCCGTCCTGAAGGCCTCGACTGCCCCGAACCCCGCAGAGAAGCAACAAGCCGCAGGAGTCGCGTGTCGGGCCTGGGTCTGGACCGAGTCCACCCTATCCTGGAATAGTAAAGCAACCGAGAAGCGGCGAGAATCCTGATGATTGCTACGTCGCATCAGGGATTTCCCTTAATTGCGGTGTTCTGCCGGCGGCGATTGCGGGTTTCGCTCCGCCGGGCAGTGCGGCTATGCTGGATGCCGAATCAGGATTCGTCGCGGGCAGCTTAGCCGGGAGGGGTTATGAGCGAGGTCATCCATCACTACGTCAACGGCCGCATTGCCGAAGGTCGGAGTGGCAACTTCGGCGACGTCTACAACCCGGCGCTGGGCGAGGTGATCCGCCGGGTCGCCTTCGCCAGCGAGCAGGAAGTGCGCGGCGCGGTCGCCTCCGCCAGGGAGGCCTTCCCGGCCTGGGCCGCGACCCCGCCGCTGCGTCGCGCGCGCGTCATGTTCCGGCTCAAACAACTGCTCGAGGCGAAGATCGACGAGCTTGCCGCGCTCATGACCGAAGAGCACGGCAAGACGGTAAGCGACGCCAAGGGCTCGATCACCCGCGGCATCGAGGTGGTGGAGTTCGCCTGCGGCATCCCGCATCTCCTGAAGGGCGAGTACACGGAGGACGTCGGCACCGGCGTGGACAGCTACTCCGTACGCCAGCCGCTGGGCGTGGTGGCCGGCATCACGCCGTTCAACTTCCCGGCCATGATCCCGCTGTGGATGTCGCCGGTCGCGATCGCCTGCGGCAATAGCTTCATCCTGAAGCCCTCCGAGAAGGACCCCTCCTTCTCGCTGCGCCTCGCCGAGTATTACAAGGAGGCCGGCCTGCCGGACGGCGTGTTCAATGTGGTGCAGGGCGACAAGGTCGCGGTCAACGCCATCCTCGACGACCCCGACATCCAGGCGGTCAGCTTCGTCGGCGCCACGGCGACGGCCGAGTACATCTACCGGACCGGCTGCGCCCACAACAAGCGGGTCCAGGCCCTGGGCGGCGCCAAGAACCATATGATCGTCCTGCCCGACGCCGACATGGAGCAGGCGACCGACGCCATCATGGGCGCGGCCTACGGCTCGGCCGGCGAGCGCTGCATGGCCATCTCGGTGGCCGTCGCGGTCGGCGATCAGGTGGCCGACGACCTGATCGAGCGCCTGTCGCCGCAGGTGCGCGGCCTCAAGGTGGGCCCCGGCACCGACCCCGATGTCGAGATGGGACCGCTCAACAACAAGCAGCTTTACGACAAGGTCATGGGCCTGATCGACACGGGCGTGAAGGAAGGCGCCGAATTGACGGTGGACGGCCGCGGCCTGACCCTTCAGGGCTACGAGAACGGCTATTTCATGGGCGGCTCGATCTTCGACCGGGTGACCCCGGACATGGAGATCTACAAGCAGGAGATCTTCGGGCCGGTGCTCTCGGTGGTGCGTGCGCCGGACTACGGCGCCGCCGTCGACATGGTCAACGGCCACGAGTACGGCAACGGCACGGCGATCTTCACGCGCGACGGCGACGCCGCCAGGCACTTCGCCAACGCTGCCCAGATCGGCATGGTCGGGATCAACGTGCCGATCCCGGTGCCCATGGCCTTCCACAGCTTCGGCGGCTGGAAGCGCTCGCTGTTCGGCGACCACCACATGCACGGTCCCGAGGGCGTGCGCTTCTACACCAAGCTGAAGACCATGACAGCGCGCTGGCCGACGGGCATCCGCTCCGGCGCCGAGTACACCATGCCGCTCATGTAGCGGAGGGGCCGCTCCGACCCCGCGAGGGATGCTAAGCGGCCCGGTCGAAGGCTTGGTCGAGGGCCCGGGCGACGGCCCAGAGCGGCACCGGTTTCTCGATCACCATGAAGACCTCGAGGTCGGCCTGCTTGGCCTCGCTCACGGCGTCGTCGTAGCCGGACATCAAGATGACCTCGGGCCTGGGCGTTGCCTGGCGGATGCGCCGGGCGATCTCGAGGCCGCTCATGTCCGGCAGGCAGACGTCGAGCAGAACGACTTCGGGCCGCTGGGCCTCGAGGGTCTCGAGGGTCTCGGCGCCGTTCTTGGCGAGGAGGCAGCGGATACCTTGGCGACCGAGGTAGGTGGCAAGCTGTTCCCGGAGCGTGTCGTCGTCGTCGGCGATGAGCACGCTGTGCGCGGTCGGCGGGAGAGACTGGCGCTCCGGGGCTGGCTCGTGCAGGCTCATGACCATCAGCCTAGAACGACGCGGTTACCGAGCGATTAACATAACGTTCGCTTCAGGGCTTGGCGAGTACCATCAGGCGCGACAGATAGACCCGCTCGACCTGCTCCAGGGTAAGCCCTGCGGTGGCGAAGGCGGCCGGCAGATCCTGGCGGATGTAGTCCGCGTAATAGGGCTCGTGAAAGGCCACCGGGAAATACTCCAGCAGGCCGTCGTAATCCGGCTCGTCGCCGAGCTGAAGCGAGTCCAGGAAGATGAGTTTTCCGCCCGGCCTCAGGATGCGCGCGATCTCACGGGCGACGCGCCCGCGGACGCTTCGGGGCAGCTCATGGAACAGATAGATGCACGTGACGACGTCGCAGCTGCCATCCGGAAGACCGGTTGCCTCGGCCGGCGCTTTGATGAAATCGACGCGGCGCCAGGGGCTCAGCAGCTCCCGCGCCCTGGCCAGGTAGGCCGGACTGAGGTCGAGCGCGGTGATCTCGAGGCGTGGATAGTTGTCCTTGACAAAGGTGAGAAACCGCCCGGTCCCGCAGGCTAGGTCGACGAGGCGCGTGTCGGCGCTTCGCCGCCCCTCGAGAAAGTGGTGGAGCGGCACCAGGGCCTGCCGGCGCATGGCGTCGGCGCCGCCGCCGAACAAGACCTCGACCTGATGATCATAGAGCTCGGCCGAGCGCCGGCTCAGGTAGCCGTCGGTCTGATAGTGGAAATTCTGCAGGTAGTAGGACGGCAGGCCGTCTTGTGGCGGACCGTCGCGCCGGACCTCCCGGGCGTCGCGGGCATGGCGCCGGCGTTCCACCTGTCGCAGGTCGGCGAAATACCTGCCGGCGTCGGCCAGGGCTCTTAAGGGGGACGCCGCCAGATCATGCGGCATTCGGTAGTGGCCCGCTTCGATGTTGCGCCAGTCCCGCATCAGAAGCTCGAGGAGATCGGCGCGGACACGCCGCGGCCCGGGGAATCGCCCGGCGATCGGACGGCGCGTCTCGACCGGCTTGGTGAGCCGGGCGGTCAGCCAGTACTGGCTCCAGAACAGGCCGACGCGCGCGCTTTGTCCGACCGCATAGGCGGTCCGCGCCAGCGGTGAGAGGGGCGGCCCGGCCACGACTCAGTCCTCTCCTGCCCGGCGCCGCCGGCCCCAACGCCGCATGGTGCGGCGCGCGCCCGCTTGCAGCAGGGGCCGGGGCGCCAGGCGGGTGGCGGCAGCCGCCAGCCGGTTGGTGCCGCCGACCACGTGGACCGTGCGCCGGCCGAGCGCCGCCAGGCCTTCGCGCACCACTTGGCGCGGGTTGGCCATGGCGGCGGGCTTCAGATTCGGCAATCCCGAGCGGTCGAAGAAGTTGGAGTGCGTTGGTCCGGGGCAAAGCGCCAGCACGTCCACCGGAACTCCGTGCAGCTCTCCGGCCAGGCTCTCGGCGAAGGACAGATCGAAGGCCTTGGTGGCCGTGTAGGTGGCGAGCCCGGGCAGCGGGTAGAAGGCGGCCGTGCTAGCAACGACGATCACGCCGGCCCGCCGGCCGCTCTCGGTCGCCCGCGCCAGCATGCCCGGCAGGAGCGCCCGGGTCAGCAGCACCGGCGCCAGGCAGTTCACCTGGATCATCTCGCCCTCGCGCTCCGCCGGGTTGTCGACGAAGGGCACGAAGTAGCCGAGCCCGGCATTGTTGATCAGCAGGTCGATCGGCAGCTCTGCCGCGCGGGCGATCAGCGCCTGTCGGCCGGCGTCCCCGGCAAGGTCGGCGGCCAGGGTCTCGACCTGACGTCCCGGTTCGGCCAGCTCCTCGGCGAGGGCCGCCAGCCGCGCCTCGTCGCGGCCGGTCAGGAGCAGGCCGGTCGTTCGCGCCAGCTCGCGGGCGAAGGCCTCGCCGATGCCGCTGGTCGCGCCGGTGATCAAGGCGAACCCATAACCCATAATGCGCCCCGTGGCAGTCTTGCGCCTGCAAGCCTGGGTCCGGCTCGCCGGGAAGTCAACCGACCCGGCGGCCGGGGCTTGCCATAGACCCGCCTGTTCCGTATTCACTGCATAACAGTGGAGAATTCGGGATGGCACAGTTCAACACCCTTGAAGACCTGGATGTGGCGGGACGCCGCGTGCTGCTGCGCGCCGATCTCAACGTCCCCATGCAGGCCGGGCGGGTCACCGATACAACCCGTATCGATCGCCTGGTGCCGACCATAAGCGAGCTCGTCGACAGGGGCGCGCGCATCGTTCTGCTGTCCCACTTCGGCAGGCCAAAAGGGAAGCCCGTTCCGGAGCTGTCTTTGGCGCCGCTCGTCGCACCCCTTTCGACGGCATTGGGCGGCCGGCCGGTCGTCTTCGCCACCGACTGCGTCGGCCCGGCGGCGTCCGAGGCGGTGGCGGGCCTGGGCGACGGCCAGGTGGCCCTGCTCGAGAACCTGAGGTTTCATGCGGGCGAGGAGGCGAACGACGCCGGCTTCGCCGCGGACCTCGCGAAGCTCGGCGATATCTATGTGAACGACGCCTTTTCCACCGCACACCGCGCCCATGCCTCGGTCGAGTCGCTGGCGCGCCTGCTGCCGGCGGCGGCCGGCCGCCTGATGCAGGGCGAGCTGGAACACCTGGCCAACGCCCTCGAGTCGCCTGCGCGGCCGGTTGCGGCGATCGTCGGCGGCGCCAAGATCTCGACCAAGCTCGACCTGCTCGGCAATCTTGTGCGGCGGGTCGACGTGCTGGTGATCGGCGGCGGCATGGCGAACACCTTTCTGAACGCGCTGGGCGTGGCGGTCGGCCGTTCGCTCTGCGAGCACGACATGGCGGGCACGGCGCGGGCCATCGTCGAGCAGGCCAAGGAAGCCCGCTGCGACGTCGTGCTGCCGAGCGACGCGCTGGTGGCCACCGAACTGAAGGCTGGCGCGGCGAGCCGCACCGTATCGATCAAGGAGGTGCCCGAGGACGAGATGATCCTCGATGTCGGCCCGGCCACGGCCGCCCATCTGGCGCGGCGTCTGGGCGACTGCCGCACCCTGGTATGGAACGGGCCGCTCGGCTGTTTCGAGGTGCCGCCTTTCGATGCCGGCACGAACGCCGTGGCGCAGGCGGCGGCGGAACTGACCCGCGCCGGGCGGCTGCTGTCGGTGGCTGGCGGCGGAGATACCGTGGCGGCGCTCGCCCATGCCGGGGTAGCGGATGGTTTCTCCTATGTCTCGACCGCCGGCGGCGCCTTTCTCGAATGGCTGGAAGGTAAGACCCTGCCCGGCGTCGCCGCGCTCGAGGTGGCAGCCGGCTGACCGCCGGCGATACCGGCGACGTGCTCTGACGGATCGGCTATCCGCAGTTAATCAGTGCCCGTGCTCCTTGTCCCGGCGCGCCGTGGGGATCAGTGCATGGAGATGAGTAGGCCCTTGAGGGTTTCCATCTCCTCGAGGCAGCGCCCGGTGCCGAGCACGACGCAGGACAGCGGGTCGTCGGCCAGCACGACCGGCAGGCCGGTTTCCCGGCGCAGAACCTTGTCGAGGTTGCGCAGCTGCCCGCCGCCGCCGGTCAGCACGATTCCCTTGTCGATGATGTCGGCGGCCAGCTCCGGCGCCGTGTCCTCGAGCGCGTCCTTGACCGCCTCGACGATGCCGTTCACCGGGTCGGCCAGGGCTTCGGAGATCTGGCGTTCCGAGATGGTCATTTCCTTCGGCACGCCCTGCGTCAGGTCGCGGCCCTTGACCTCCATGGACTGGCCGTCGCCGTTTTCGGGCGCGCAGGCCGCGCCGATCTCCTTCTTGATTCGCTCGGAGGTGCTTTCGCCGATCAGCAGGTGATGATTGCGCCGGATATAGTGGATGATCGCCTCGTCCATGGTATCGCCGCCGATCCGCGCCGAGCGGGCGTAAACGATGCCGCCCAGCGACAGGACCGCGACCTCGGTGGTGCCGCCGCCGACGTCGACCACCATCGAGCCGGTCGGTTCCGTCACCGGCAGGCCGGCGCCGATCGCCGCGGCGATCGCCTCTTCCTCGGCGGCTTCCTGGATTGCCCGGCGCTCCACCGCGGTCGAGCCCGTGGGCACGCAGATAATGACCTGAGGACTAACGAAACTGCGCCGGTTGTGCACCTTGCGGATGAAGTACTTGATCATCTCCTCGGCGACATCGAAGTCGGCGATCACGCCCTCGCGCAGCGGGCGAATGGCATGAATTCCGCCGGGTGTCCGCCCCAGCATCAGCTTGGCCTCGTTGCCGACGGCAACCACGCGGCGCCGGTCCTTGATCTCGGCGATGGCGACGACCGAGGGCTCGTTGAGCACGATTCCCTGGCCCCTGACGGCGACGAGCGTGTTGGCGGTTCCGAGGTCGATCGCCATGTCCGCCGAGAACATTCCGAGAAGACGTGAAAACATATGGCTTTGTCCGGCTGCTGGGGCTCTGGCGCGCCATCCTGGCCGCGCCACCTTTCGTTCTTATTAAATCCGAACAGGAATTCTGTCGGACGGCGGATTTCTCTTCACGCCTCGGGGCCGAGCTCGATGGCCTTGAGCTTGAGCGGACGCCAACCCTCGCCGGCCATCATGACGCAGGTTTCGCCACCGGGCTTGGAGATGACGATCGTCCAGGTGCTGCCGTCGCCGGTGGACAGGATCTCGATCAGGCGGCCGTCCCGGGTCAGCCCGCCGGCCACGGGGGTTTCCTTGTACACCTTGGAGAACTGTCCGATCACCTTGCCGCGCTCACTGCACAGTTGCTGCGCCTCGGCGGGCGCGCCGGACAGGGGTAGGATGAAGGCAGCCGCCAGCATGATGCTTTTCGAGATCTTGGCCATCGAGAGATTTAACCTCCTGGTGTCCTGCTTAGACGAGACACTCGCGTGAATAGTGTAAACGGGGTATTAGCCATCGTTAACGAAGACTGTTAACATTTCCTCAATGCTCCGATAGGAGTTTCGGGGGCAGAAGCTCGTGCCGGTATGCGCAGGCAGGCTTGCGCCGCACGCGTCGGCTTGTCCTGGATTCCGGGCTGGACCACACTGCGACCATGACGAAAAGCGGACCTTCGCCAAGCCCCAGTTTCGTGCGTCGGATCCCGGACGGAGACGATCGCCCGCGGCGGATCTGCGAGGACTGCGGATTTGTCGATTACGAGAACCCGAAAGTGGTGGTCGGCTCGGTCGTCGCCTGGCAGGACCGGATGTTGCTGTGCCGCCGTGCGATCCATCCGCGCAGGGGATTCTGGACCCTGCCCGCCGGCTTTCTCGAACTGCACGAGAGCGCCCCCGAGGGCGCGCGGCGCGAGGCCTGGGAGGAGGCCCGGGCGGAGATCGAGATCGACCAGCTGCTGGCCGTCTACTCGATCCCGCGGATCAGCCAGATCCAGCTGATCTTTCGCGCGCGGCTCGAGGCGCCCGAGTTTGCCGCCGGACCGGAAACTCTCGAGCTGGACCTGTTCCGGTGGCAGGACATTCCCTGGGAGGAGATCGCATTTCCCTCCGTGCATTGGGCGCTGGGGCACTTCCGCGAGGTGCGCGAGCTACCCGCCTTTGCCCCGCGCAGCAACCCGCCCGGCGAGACCGGCGACATGCGGTGGCGCTAGGCGTCTCGGCACGCGGTCGCTGGATCGCCAGAGGCGTTTTCGGCGCTTTGCCGGTGGAGAGAGAACCATGAACGCGATCCGCGTACTCCACCCTTACAAACACCTGGGCATGTGGGTCTTCGACGACGAGAAGGTCGGGCTCGTCCAAGAGCCTTTTGTTTCCGGCGCGGATGTCATCATCGAGCGTATGGTCGCCGATATCCCGAATGCCGACGAGGGCTTCGCGCTGATTTTTTCCGACAGACCGTTTCCCGGGTTTCAGGCCGAGCTCGAGTGGCGCCGGGAGGAATACGAGGGCAACTGGTATTACAGCGGGGACCTGGACATGGAGGGTTGGCTCTGCCCGGCCTTGTTCAAGTATTTCGATAGCGCGCCCGAGAAGCTCTACGCGCAGTTCAAGCCGAAGGGTCGCTGAGCCGCCTACTCGTCCACCCCCACCAGCGCCCTTGCGAAGTCTTCGGCCTCGAAGGCGTGGAGGTCCTCGATACCTTCGCCGACGCCCACGGCGTGGACCGGCAGGCCGAACTTCTCGGCCAGCGCGACCAGCACGCCGCCGCGCGCCGAGCCGTCCAGCTTGGTGACGACGAGGCCGCTCACCTGGACCAGTTGCTTGAAGGTCTCGACCTGGGCGTGGGCGTTCTGGCCCGTCGTGGCGTCCAGCACCAGCAGGCAGTCGTGCGGCGCCTCCGGGTCGAGCTTCTTGAGCACCCGGACCACCTTCTCCAGCTCTGCCATCAGCTCGGCCCTGTTGTGCAGGCGCCCGGCAGTGTCGATCAGCAGCAGGTCGTCGCCCTCCCTCCGGGCGGTCTCGAGGGCCTCGTAGGCCAGGCCCGCGGCGTCGGCACCCGGCTGCTTGGCGAGCACCGGACAGCCGGCCCGATCGCCCCAGATCTGCAGCTGCTCGATGGCCGCCGCCCGGAAGGTGTCGCCGGCGGCGAGGCGCACCTCGAGGCCCCGGCCCCGATGCTGCTTGGCGAGTTTGCCGATCGTCGTGGTCTTGCCGCTGCCGTTGACGCCAACGACCAGCACCACGTGAGGCTTGTGCGCCGGGTCGACGGCGAGCGGCCTGGCGACGGGCGCGAGAATCGCAGCGATCTGGCCGGCGAGCGCCCTTCGCACCTCGTCCGGCGCGACTTCCTTGTCGAACCTCTCCCCGGCCAGGCCGGCGGCCAGCTTGGCCGCGGTGGCGACGCCCAGGTCGGCCGAGATGAGCAGCTCCTCGAGCTCCTCCAAGGCCGCGTCGTCCAGCCGGCGCTTGGTAAAGATCCCGGCAATGCCCTCGCCCAGCTTGCCCGACGAGCGCGTCAGGCCGGCCTTGAGGCGGGCGAGCCAGCCGCCCTTGACCGCCGCTTCGTTCACCGGAGCGCTTCCCCGATCAGCCGGCCCTCGGCAAGGTCGGCAATCCTGGCTTCGACAATTTGGCCGGGCGTGCCGCCGGCCAGCGCCACCGGGGCGTAGTGCTCGCTGCGGCCAAAGCCCGGCTTTTCGACGAGCACGCGCGCCGTCGTGCCGATCCGGCCTTGCAGGAACTTTGCCAGGGCGCCCTCCCCGGCCGCCCGTAGGTGCGCTGCACGGGCCTTGCGCTCCGGGCCCGGCACCTGCGGCATGCGCGCCGCCGGGGTGCCCGGCCGCGGCGAATAGGGGAAAACGTGAAGATAGGTCAGGCCCAGGCTCTCGACGGCGGCCAGCGTGCTCCCGAACATCGCCCCGGTCTCGGTCGGGAAGCCGGCGATCAGGTCGGCGCCGAAGACTACGTCTGAGCGCAGCGCCCGCGCCCGCGCGCAGAGCCGCCCGGCGTCAGCCATCAGGTGGCGGCGCTTCATGCGCTTCAGGATCATGTCGTCGCCGGACTGCAGCGAAAGGTGTAGGTGCGGCATCAGCCGCTCCTCCTCGGCCAGCAGGCGGAAAACCTCGTCGTCCAGTTCGACCGGATCGACCGAGGAAAGCCTGAGGCGCTGCAGCCCGGGCACCAGGGCGAGCAGCCGGCGCGCCAGCTGCCCGAGGCTGGGCCGGCCCGGCAGGTCCCGGCCGTAGCCGGTGATGTCGACGCCGCTCAGCACGACCTCGGCCACGCCGTTGTCGACCAGGCGCGCGACCTGGCGGACGACCTCGCCGACCGGTACCGAGCGGCTGTTGCCCCGGCCGTAGGGGATGACGCAGAAGGTGCAACGGTGGTCGCAGCCTTGCTGGACCTGGACGAAGGCGCGAGTCCGGCCCTCGAAACCCTCGATCAAATGGCCGGCGGTCTGCTCTACCGTCATGATGTCGTCGACCGCGATGCGT
>CAMYMY010000194.1 GCA_947259625.1 uncultured Kiloniellales bacterium
CGGCAGAGCTCGAAACAGCTGATCCCGCGTAGTTCACTCCACGACCTGCGATTTTGTCCAGAACAGCTGTCTCATGGTCGGGACTAGGCACGCCACGCACAGAGCCGCACCGCTTTCTACGGCTCCTCCACCTCGACAACGAAGGTATAGCCCGCGCTGCGCACCGTCTTGATCATGCGCGGGGATTTCGGATCGGCCTCGATCTTCTGACGGAGTTGGGCGACCAGCACGTCGATGCTGCGATCGTATGGGGTCCAGCGCCGATCGGCTACGGCGTTCAACAACTCGTCGCGATCAAGGACCTCCCCGGCCCGGCCAACCAGAACGGCAAGCAGCTTGTACTCGGCGTTCGTCAGACGCACGCGCTGGCGCCGCGGCGAGGTCAACTCCCGCGCCCCGAAATCGAGCCGCCACCCGGCGAATTTCGCGGTCTTCCTCGTCTCGGCCTTGGGCGCGCGCCGCGCGGCCCGGCGGCGGCGCAGCACGCTGCGCACCCGGGCCAGCAAGACACGCAGATCGAAGGGTTTCGGCACGTAATCGTCGGCCCCGGTCTCCAATCCCACCACCTGATCGGAGGTTTCGATCTTGGTGGTCAACATGATAATGCCGACGTCGGACTCCCGCCTCAGCGACCGGGCGATTTCGAACCCGTCTTCGCCCGGAAGAATCACGTCCAGGATCACGAGATCGACCGCCTTGTCGGCCATCAGCTGGCGCATCAGCGCGCCGCTGGCGGCCGTGTTGACCGAGAATCCCTCGTCGCTCAGAAACCGCTCCAACAGAGAGCGGATATTCGGGTCGTCGTCGACGACCAGGATGTGCGGCGCCCTCGTCATGGCTTCCTTTTGCCGATGCTGCCGATACTTGCGGTGCCAGACTACAGCAAATTACCTGCTGATGCATGCGCACATTTCAACCACTGCTTGCTTGCCTGCAGCGCACCGATCCTCGGGGTGACCCACGGGCACGACAGGCCGCGCCGACCCGGCCGCCGTCAGTCCACCGCGATCTCGGCGTCCTCGTCTGCCGGCTCGTGCTCCGGGAAGGTCGGATACAGGCCCAGTTGGCGCCCGAGCTGCTGCACCAGGGCGAGCACGGAGTCGATGTGCGGCGTCTCCACGTCGACCATACGGCCCATCTCCTGAACCACGGTCAGGAGCGCGTCGATTTCCAGCTGGCGGCCGCGCTCCAGGTCCTGGAGCATCGAGGTACGGTGTGCGCCGACCTTGGCCGCGCCGTTGATGCGCCGCTCGACGTCGACCCGGAAGTGGACTCCCAGGCGCACGGCGATGCGCTGCGCCTCCATCATCATTTCGCGTGCCAAGGTGCGGGTGCCGGGGTCGGTCGCCACCACGTCGAGAGTCTCGCGCGTGAGCGCGCTGATCGGGTTGAAGCAGAGGTTGCCCCAGAGCTTCAGCCAGATCTCGTTGCGGATGTGCGGCAGGATCGGCGCCTTGATGCCGGCGCTCTCCAGCGCCCGGCTCAAGCGCTGGCAGCGCTCGGAAGAGCTGCCGTCCGGCTCGCCCAGGGCGAACTTGTTGCCGTAAGTGTGCTTGATGACGCCGGGTTCGACGATCTCGGTCGCCGGATAGACGACGCAGCCGATCGCGCGCTCGGGCCCGATCGCGTTCCACTGCCGGTCGTCCGGGTCCACGCTGGCCAGGCGCAGGTCTTTGTACTGGCCCTGCAACCCGTGGAAGTACCACCAGGGCACGCCGTTCTGGCAGGTCACGACCGCCGTTTCCGGCCCGAGCAGCGGCATCATCTGCTCCGCCACCTCCCAGGCCTGATGGGTCTTCAGGGCGATGATCACATGGTCTTGCGGACCGAGCTCCGCCGGGTCGTCGGTGCATGGCAGGCGCGCAACGCGCTCCTCGCCGCCGATCAGCAGCTTGAGGCCGTTCTCGCGCATGGCCGCCAGATGGGCGCCGCGCGCGATCAGCGACACCTCGATGCCGTCGGCCCGCGACAGTTCCACGCCGAGGTAGCCGCCGATCGCCCCGGCTCCGTAGATGCAGACCTTCATGTCCCTCTACTCCCACACGCTTGGCGCCCCGGCGCGGGCCATAGTTCCGCCGCCCGGTGTCACATTCACAGTTACGCGGCGCTGGTCCCCTCCCGGGTCAACCCGCCTCGCGCGACGCTACCACCGGACAAGCCCCCGCCGTTAGCGATTTCCCCCTTTTGTTGGCGGTCCCGATCAGCGGCCCGTCGCCTCGAGGAACCGGCGCGCTCGTGCCAGAGCCTGGGCGTTGCTCCAGTTCGGCGCCAAGCGGAGGAGGTCCCCGTAGTACTTGGCCGCGTCCGAGGCATCACCGAGTTGCTCGCTCAACAGGCCCAGATTGAACAGCAGCAGGAGATCGGCCGGCGCAAAGCGCCTGGCCTGCTCGTAGGCATCCCGCGCATCCTGGTAGCGGCGCAACATCCAGTAGTTGTTGCCGACGCCAAGCAGGCCCTTCGCTTCGAACCCTTCCTGCTCCGAAATCCAGCGGTAGATTTCCAGACTTTCGGCAAACTTGCGTTCGTCCGCGTAATGAAGCCCGAGCATTTCGGCGGCTTGGGTCTTGTCCGATACCGGAAGGTCTTGGTTCATGACCTCGCGATAGACCGCCGTCGCCTTTGGAACCTCTCCCAGGTAAAGGTGGTACCTCAGTAGAGCGATCCAACCGCCTATCGCGCCCGGATCGAGCGACACGATCTTCTTAGCCCAGGCCTCCTGGCTCCTCCAAGTCTGCGTTTCGACGACGGTGAGCGTCGTCAAGATCACCGCCAGGCCGATCGGCAGCGAGGGCCAGACCCACTGCCAATGCTTTTTCACCGCCGTCAGAAAAATAGTGGCGAAAACGGCGCCGCCCGCGGCTGGAAGATAGAGGAAGCGCACGGCAAACTGCCCATTTGCGTGCAGCGCGAGAAGCAGTGGTGCCGCCAGGGCGAAGACCATCCATATGACCGCGAATCGGCCTTCGCGGTGTCGAAGGACGCCATAGACCATGCCCGCGGCGGCGACAGCGCCGATGAAGATGTCGTAGCCGTTGGCTACGCCCCCCGGGACGTGCCTCATATAATCCACCACCGGCCATGGCACGGCCAGGAACCGGGCATAGAGCAGTGCGTATTCGACAAGTCGAGAGAGCGACTCGACCGACATTTCGAAATGGCTTTCACCGTCCGGTAGAGTCGATGTCAAGGCCACTGCGCGGATGACAAGGTAGCCGCCGGCGATCGCCAGGAGGATAACGTAACTGCTGATCGGCAGATCCCTCCAGGACCGCCCTTTGGATACGTCGTAGGCGACCACGACGAACGGAAAGACGAACCCCGGCTCTTTAGTCAGTACGGCGATCGCGAACCATATCGATGCCCAAGCGAAATCCCGCCTTCGACCACTCTCGCGGAAACGGGCGTAACAGAGAAAGGCGGCGACGAAGGCGGTGGTCAAGACGATATCCGTGGAACCGCTGATCCCGGCAACGCATTGTGTAAGGGCCGGATGCACCCCAAAAAGCGCTGCGCCCGCGTACTGCTCGGCGACCGAAATCTCGGGCAGCAAGCGCCCGATCAGTGCGGCAACCAGGAGGGTGTTGACGGCGTGAAGCGACACATTGGCCACGTGCCATCCGAATGGGTCTTGTCCGCTGATCTGGTAGTTGAGGAAATGCCATATGAGCCACATGGGGCGATAGAGGGCACCATCATCATGGTTGAGATTGCTGGAGGCCCAGACCCCTGAGGTAAAGAACTTCGGGATGGCTGCTAACGATCCCATGTTCTCTCCGTTGTCGACAATCATGGCCCAGTCGTCTCTGGTGAACCCTCCGAACAAGCTGTACGAGTAAGCGGCCACGACCAAGGCAAGGACGAGTCCCTGAGGCCAGAAGCGGTCGAGTCGAGTGGTGCCCAGCAGCTTGTGAGCAGGTCCGGGCGGGAGACGGTTTCTCAAGTCGAGTACTTGTCCTGCGCGATGCTTGCGGGCAAGCCCGAAGCGGTTTCGGTCTTGGCGGAACCAGCCGATTCCAAGCAAACCGAAAGCGCTCTAGGTTCCCGGCCACTCTATAGACGGCACGGCGAACTTCAATAGGCCGGCAGGCAACTCCGGATCATGGTCTTGGCGCCGCAGAGCCGCCCCGGGTCCGCGCGAGTGCGGCCAGCTGGACTAGGAGCGCGATGGTCCGCGCGGCCTCTCCTGCCGGCCGTCAAGGGGCCTTCGGACCGGCGCCCCGGTCGCATCCGGCTGATCGAAGCCGATCGCGTGCCGAACGAGGTAAAGCGGGCGTTGCTTTACCTCGATGAACACGCGGCCCAGGTATTCCCCGATGATGCCGAGGCCGATCATGTTGACGCCGCTGAAGAACAGGAGAATGACCATGATCGACGCATAGCCGGGAACGTCGACACCCTGGACCAGCGTGCGCACGGCGATCAGGCCAGCATAGGCCAGCGCGAAAAACGCGATGATCGCCCCGAAATAGGTCCAGATGCGCAACGGCAACGTACTGAAGGAAAAAATCCCGTCGAGTGCGAAGTTCCACAGCTTCCAGAAACTCCACTTGCTCGACCCGGCGACCCGGGCCGGGCGGTCGAATACGATGCTGGCCTGCTTGAAGCCGACCCAAGCGAAGATGCCTTTCATGAAGCGCGTCCGTTCCGGCATGCACCCGAGCGCATCGACGACCCGCCGGTCCATGACCCGATAATCGCCGGCATTGGCCGGAATAGGCACGTCGCTCATTCTCCCTATGGCGCGGTAGAACAGGTTCGCGCTCAGGCGTTTCACGACCGAGTCTCCGCGGCGGTCGCGCCTGATGGCGATCACCATGTCGTTGCCTTCGCGCCATTTGGCAACCAGGTCGGGAATCAGTTCGGGCGGGTCCTGCAGGTCGGCATCGAGCGGAATGATCGCATCGCCGCTGGCGTGGTCGATGCCGGCGGTCATCGCTAGGTCTTTGCCGAAATTCCGTGCCAGGTCGACGATCTTGATACGGTGGTCGCGCGCGCGTGCCGACTCGAGAAGCTGCAGCGTGCGGTCGGAGCTGCCGTCGTTGACACATACAACCTCGTAATCACAATCGATCTGCCGCACCGGAGGGATCACACGAGCCATGAACGATTCGATGCTGTCCTCCTCGTTATGCATCGGCACGACGAGGCTGAGCAGGAAGCGCTTGCCATGGACTTGCGGTTGATCAGGCATTCACCAAGTGTCCCCGGATCCGGCGCCTAGGGAGCTTCCGCTAAGAGCCAGTCGCGGACAAGCGCGATCTGACGCTCGTCCATCAGCGCCGGCGCGTGGCCGCAGGCTGGGACCTCGACCACCTCCGCCCGGGGACCGCGCGCGGCCATCTCGGCGGCCGTCTCGGCGAGCAGCAGGTCCGAGTCCGCGCCGCGCAGCACCAGAACCGGGATTTCGATCGCCTCCCAGACCGGCCAAAGGTCCACGTCCTTCAGCTCCTCGTCCTGGAAGGGCGTGGCGATCGCCGGGTCGTAGGCGAGCCGGTAGCCGTCCTCGTGGGACACCACGCTGTGTTCGGTCAGGCGGCGCCACTGCGGGTCGGTGAGGGCTCCGAAGGGAGCGTGCACCTCGCGAAAGTAGGCTTCGGCCGCGTCAAGGCCGGCGAAGCGCGGGTCGCGGCCGACGTAGTCGCCGATCCGCCGGAGCGCCGCCACCGGGATGAAGGGGCCGACGTCGTTGACCACCAGGCGGCGGAGCGGCGTGTTCGGCTGGGCCGCCATCATCATGCCGATCAAGCCGCCCAAGGAGGTGCCGATCCAGTCGAGCCACGGCACGTCGAGGCGGGCGATCAAGGCATTCATGTCCGCGAGGTACTGCGGATAGCCGTAGCCGGCGGGATCGGACAGCCGGTCGCTGCGGCCGCGCCCCACCACGTCGGGGCAGGCGACCTTGAGGCCCCGCTCGGCGAGCGCGCCGGCGAGCAGGTCGAAGTCCCGGCCGTTGCGCGTCAGGCCATGGACGCAGAGCGCCGCGTGGCCGGCCTGCGGCCCGCCCCATTCGGTGTAGGCCAGGTGATGGAAGCCGGTCTTCGAGAGGCCGAGACAGCTCGCGCTGCGCGGGTCCGCGGCCGTCATGTCGCCGCCGCCGGCGGCAGGTCGTGGACCTCGACGAAGGTCTCGGGATAGAAGCCGTTGAACCGCGTCGAGAGCGCGTTGGAGTAGGCGCCCAGTTGATCGATCTCGATCCAGTCGCCTTCGCGCGCGTCGTCGGGCAGCGCGAAGCTCTTGGGCAGCACGTCCAGGGAATCGCAGGTCGGGCCGTTGAGCGTGAAGGCGCGGGTCTCGGTAGCCGGCGGGTCGTCCAGGCGGATCAGGCGCGCCGGCAGCTCGATGCCGACCTGGGACGGCTCCGACAGGCTGCCGTAGATACCGTCGTTAATGTAGAGCTGATCGCCCTTGCGCAGCTGGATCTGGGTGAGCAGCGAGCAGCCCGGCGCGGCCAGCACCCGGCCGGGCTCGGCGAAGACCTCGACCGCCGGCTTCAGCTTGATGTCCT
This sequence comes from uncultured Kiloniellales bacterium, assembly GCA_947259625.1. Lineage (GTDB taxonomy): Bacteria > Pseudomonadota > Alphaproteobacteria > Kiloniellales > JAKSDN01 > CAMYKD01. Next base: position 6,506 of record CAMYMY010000194.1, read on the forward strand.
TCAGGCCGGCGCGGATCTGGTCGATGTAGTCCTCGAGCGGCGGCATGGGCCTGTTGCGGTACTCGGCGGGAAAGCCGCCGCCGACGTCGACGCAGGCCGGGTCCTGCCCAACCGCCTCGATGACATCGCCGACCACGTTGAGCGCCGCGCGGTAGGCCTTGGGGTTGGGGCACTGCGAGCCGACGTGGAAGGCCAGGCCGGTGCGGCAGCCGCGCCGGTCAGCCTCGCGCAGCAACTCGGCGGCGGCGTCCGGCGGTGCGCCGAACTTGTCGGCCAGATGATAGAGCGTGCCCTCGTCGGGCGGCGTCGCCAGGCGCACGACGATCACCACGCCCTCGCCGCCGGTCTCGTCCAGCACCTTCGCCAGCTCGTTCTCGTGGTCGACCACGAAGTGGCGGATGCCGTAGACCGCATAGGCGCTCTTGATCACCGCCCGGGCCTTGACCGGGTGCATGAAATAGGCCTTGGCCTCCTCGAAGGACTCGCAGAAGTGCCGGATACCGCCGCGGTAGAGCGCCTCGAGCACGAGATCGTGCGGATTGCACTTGACCGCGTAGAGCACCGTGCCGGGAAACTGGCTGATGAAGCGCCGGGCGTTCTGCTCCAGGATCTCCGGGCGCAGGCAGTAGACCGGATAGCTCGGCCGCAACGCTGCGACCACCGAGCGGGTGTCGGGGAAACCTTGGCCATTGTCGGTCACGCGCGGCACCCTCCGGCCCGTGAGTCTGCGGCGATCTGCCCTGACAGGTGGGGTCATCGTTTTCTCGAATAAACCGGCTTATGGCAAGACCGGAGCGCCGGCGCAAGCCTGGCGCCGCGAGCGCCGGGCGGATTCCCAGGTTTATCCGGTTTATGGTTTACCGACTCTTAATCCCCAGGCGCGCCGAGTCGGCTCAGCGGCGCCCCACCTGTTTCGCCAGGCCCCTGACCTCGGCGCTCATGACGACCTGGCCCTGCTCCATGTAGGCCTCGTGGTTCTTCTCGATGTCGCCCGGGAGATAGCGGTAGTTCACCATCAGGCCGGCGGACTGGCCCAGGCCCTTTTTCGAGGTGTCGGCCAGCCAGTTGATGCGCTCGAGACGCGCGCCGTTCCTCAGGTGGAAGCGCGCGACCGGATCGATCGGCATGCCATTGTCGCCGGTCTCGAGGAAATAGCGCCCGCAGAGCCGCATCAGCGGTCCCTTGAGCAGCGACGTGACGGCCGGGTCACGGTGCCAGTCGGCGCGCGACAGAACCGCCAGCAGCGACACGCCGGCGTCCTCGCTGCCGCCGAGCGCGCGGATGCCGTCCAGCTCCTCTCCGGCGAAGGCCTGCGCGACCAGCTCCGCCGGCGCCCGCTCGAGCCATCCCCGGAGCCTGGGGACGGGCGACAGGGTCGCGTAGGTCTTGAGTTGTGGCAGCTCTTGGCTGAAGCGCTCGACCACCCGCTTGATCAGGTAGTCGCCGAAGGAGATGCCGGTAAGACCCCGCTGGGTGTTGCTGATCGAATAGAAGATCGCGGTGTCGACCTCGCGCGGGTCGACCGGCGGCACCGACTCGTCGAGCAGCGCCTGTATGTTGCCGGCCATGCCCTTGACCAGGGCGACCTCGACGAAGGCGAGCGGCTCGTCGGGCATGCGCGGATGGAACAGGGCGTAAAGCCGGCGGTCCGAATCGAGACGGTTGCGCAGGTCGTCCCAGGAGCGGATCTCGTGCACCGCCTCGTAGGCGATCAGCTTCTCCAGGAGCGAGGCCGGCGAATCCCAGTTGATCGTCCGCAGGTCCAGGAAGCCGACGTCGAACCAGGATTCCAAGAGCTCGCGCAGGTCCCCCTCCAGGCCGCGGAGGTGGGGGTCGTCAGCCATGGCCGACAGCAGATCGCTGCGCAAGTCGGCCAGGAACTTGACGCCCTCGGGCAGTACGTTGAACTGGGTCAGCAGCTTGACCCGCGGCGGCACGAGCGCGCGGCGCAGCGCGTCCTCCGCGGCCAGCTTCAGGTCCGGTACCTCCGCGTCCCGATAGTCCGCGATCGCCCGCTCCACGGCCGCCACCTCGACCGCGAAGCGACGCGCCAGCACCTCCAGGAAGCCCCGCCGGCCCTGGCCGTCCAGCTCCAGGTAGGTACGGCCCAGCTCGGCCGCGCGCAGGCGCGCCGAGACCTCGCCGCCGCGCGCCTCGAGGCACTCGGCCATGAGGCGTTCCAGCGCGTCGGCGTCGCGCGCCGGCGAGCCGGGCCCGCTCAGGCCCACGCTGCGCGCGGCGCCGGCGGCGACCTCGCGCCACGCGCCCGCCAGGTTGGCGAGCGTCCGCTCGAAAAAGGATTCGCCCTCGGCTTCGCTCATGCCCGGCACAATGTCCGCCGCCCTCCGGTGCGTCAAGCCGGCAGCCGGTGCGGCCGTCGGTCGCGACAACAAGCTCGCCGCCAGCTTCCCCGGCGTGCTCTACTGGGCGGCGGTCGAGCCATGAGACTGTTCACGAGGCGCTATCAATGACAGCGGACCCGTTGCTGGGTATCGACGAAATCGTCACCGGCGGTTTGTGCATCGGTTGCGGCCTCTGCAAGAGCATTGCGGGGGCGGACCGCATCCGCATGGTGACGACGCCCGAGGGGCGGGAGCGTCCGGTCGTGGTGAGGCCGATCCCGGGCGAGGCGCTCGCGACGATCAACGCGGTCTGCCCAGGGACGCGAATCGGGGGCGCGCTGCCGGAGACCCTTCCCGACGACGTCGAAACCGACCCGATCTGGGGTCCCGCCGTGCCGTCCACGCTCTTGATCGCCTACGCCAGCGACCCCGCCGTCCGCCATCGGGGCGCGGCCGGCGGCGTCCTCACGGCCTTGGGGCAATATCTCCTGCGCAGCGGCGAGGTCGAGCTGGTGCTGCACGTCAAGGCATCGCCGGACGCGCCCTTGCGCAGCCTCGCGACGGTCAGCGAGACGCCGGAGGCCGTTCTCGAAGCGGCCGCTTCGCGCTATGGCCCGGCGGCGGTGCTGGAGGACCTGGGCGGCGTCCTGGCGAGCGGGCGGCGGCTCGCGGTCATCGCAAAGCCCTGCGACATCGGCGCGGTCCGGCGCCTGGCCGAGCTCGACGAGCGGGCGAAGGCGCTGGTGCGCATCTGCCTGACGCTCGCCTGCGGCGGCGCGTCCGACCTAGGCAAGTCGCTCGATGTGCTGGACCGCTTGGGCGTGCAGGAGACGGACCTACGCCTGTTCCGCTATCGCGGCCACGGCAACCCGGGCCCGACCCGCGTGGAGACGAAAGACGGCCGCGGCTTCGACCTCACGTACCAGGAGATGTGGGGAGACGAGGTGGGCTGGCGCATCCAGCCGCGATGCAAGATCTGCCCCGACGCGATCGGCGAGGCGGCGGACCTGGTCTCCGCCGATTGCTGGCCCGGCGGCGGAGGACGAGGGTTTCAACGCCGTCCTCTCCCGCACGCGAGCCGGCCAGCGTCTGTTCGAGAGGGCCGTCGCGGACGGCGCCGTGACGGTCGTGCGCGCCATCGGATTCCGGGACATGGATCTGTTCCAGCCCCATCAGGTGCGCAAGAAGCGGGCGGTCTGGGCGCGCCTGGAGGGAATGCGGGCGGCCGGCATGGCGGTCCCCAGGGTCGAACGCCTGCGCATCGCCGAGCTGGCGGCCGGGAACGAGGACGGCGTGAACGAAAAGGAAATGCTGGGCGCCCGACATCGGGCGAGTGCTGGGCGCCTCGGAGAACCGCCGGCCGGCAAAGGGCAAGTTCGTGAAGAACGCCCGGAAGAGAAAAGCGCGAAATCTTAAACAAAACTTCAAGGACCGGTGGCAAAATCGAGGGATCTGTAAGGATCGTGGGGGAGCCGTGCAGTTCTCAGCCGACATTTCGCCGGACGATCAACGTGATTTCATCGCTTTCCTCGACGAGCGGTACGCCGAGGAGAACGGTGGCTCCCAGGATCGGGATCCCGAATCTGCCCGAGAGTCGGTTCTTGCCCTCCTAGCGGCAGTCGCCTTTGTCGGGTTTGCCCCCTATCTCATCTATAGCAAAGGCCTGGACCACTGGATCCAACATCCAATCTACTTCACCGTCCTCGTGATTGGGCTGTTGTTCGCCTGCCTTGGCTTAGCCGTGTCATGGGAGCACAGGCGCTGGGATGGCGACAGGCTCGACCATTCGGCGCTGCGCGAGGGGTTCAACCTTGGCCGG
>CAMYMY010000195.1 GCA_947259625.1 uncultured Kiloniellales bacterium
TCTCCAGTCCGACCGCGATGCCGTAGGACTGGAAGAGGCACAGCAGAACCGTGCCGTAGCGGGTGTATTGGTTGATCTTCTTGCGCCCGGCCTCGCCCTCCTTCTTGAGCGCCTCGAGCTGCGGCGAGACCGCGGTCAGGAGCTGCATGATGATCGCCGCCGAGATGTAGGGCATGATGTTCAGCGCGAAGATCGTCATGCGGCTCAGAGCGCCGCCCGAGAACATGTCGAACATGCCCAGGATCCCGCCCGCCTGCTGCTTGAACACGTCGGCCAGAATGACCGGATCGATGCCCGGGATCGGGATGTAGGTGCCCAGGCGGTAGACCACCAAGGCGCCCAGGGTGAACCAGATGCGCTTCTTCAGCTCGGTCGCCTTGGAAAGCGCGCCGAAATTCATGTTTGCAGCCAGTTGCTCGGCGGCAGATGCCATGCGTTTCTTCCTCTGGCCTCAGCGGGACGGTCGCGCCATCAGGCTGGTGGCGCCGCCTCCGCGGCGGTCGCCTTCCGGGCCGGCGCGCTGAGCGTCACGCTGCCGCCCGCCTTTTCCACGGCCTCGATCGCCGCCTTGGAGGCACCGGCCACCGATACCTTCAGTTTGGCCTTCAACTCGCCTTTTGCAAGCAACCGCACGCCATCGCGCGGATTCTTTATCACCCCGGCCGATTTGAGCGCCCCGGCGTCGATGTCCTGTTTGGCGTCCAGCTTGCCCGCGTCGATCGCCTGCTGCAGGCGGCCCAGGTTCACGACGGTATAGGTCTTGGCGAAGATGTTCTTGAAGCCGCGCTTGGGCAAACGCCGGTGCAGCGGCATCTGGCCGCCCTCGAAGCCCTTCAAGGCGACGCCGCTGCGGGACTTCTGGCCCTTGTTGCCCTTGCCCGAGGTCTTGCCCGTGCCCGACCCGATGCCGCGGCCGATGCGCTTGCGCGCCTTGCGGGCGCCTTGGTTGTCGGACAACTGATTCAGCTTCATCGTTCTTGGTCCTTGCTCGCGGCTCGCCCGGCGGCCGGTCTGCCGCCGTCCTCGACTCTCACCAAGTGCTGCACCTTGTTGATCATGCCGCGCACCGCCGGCGTGTCCTCGAGCTCCCTGGTCCGGTTCATCTTGTTCAGACCGAGGCCGATCAGCGTCGCCCGCTGGTCTTTCCTGCGGCCGATCGGGCTGCCGGTCTGGGTCACCTTGATGGTCTGCTTCGTCTCGGCCATAACCGCCTACTCCTGGGCCTCGGCGCCGGTCTCGCGCCGGCCCAGAATCTCCGACACCTTCTTGCCGCGGCGCTGGGCCACCATGCGCGGACTGGCGCAGCGCGAGAGACCGTCGAAGGTGGCCTTGATCATGTTGTGCGGATTGGCCGTGCCGACGGACTTGGCCACGACATCGTGCACGCCGAGCGCCTCGAAGATGGCGCGCATCGGGCCGCCGGCGATGATACCGGTGCCCGGATCGGCGGCGCGCAGCACGACCCGGCCGGCCCCGTAGTGGCCCAGCACGTCGTGGTGCAGCGTACGCCCTTCGCGCAGCGGCACCCGCACCAGACCACGCTTGGCCTGTTCGGTCGCCTTGCGGATCGCCTCGGGCACTTCCCGGGCCTTGCCATGGCCATGACCGACCCGCCCGCGTCCGTCGCCGACCACGACCAGCGCGGCGAAACCGAAGCGACGGCCACCCTTGACCACCTTTGCCACGCGGTTGATGCCGACCAGCTTCTCGATCAGCTCGGGCTCGTCCTGACCGCCACGCTGATCGCGCGACGACCGCTGGTCCCTGCGCGGCCTCGAATCTCGTTGTCCTCGTGCCATGATCCCGCTTTCCTCAGAATGACAGGCCGGCTTCGCGCGCGGCCTCGGCCAGCGCCTTGACCCGGCCGTGGAACAGATAGCCGCCTCGGTCGAACACCACCTCGCTGAGGCCAGCGGCCTTGGCCCGCGCGGCGATCAGCTTGCCCACCTCCTCGGCGGCGGCCCGGTCGGCCCCGGTCTTGAGCTTGGCCTTGACATCCTTGTCGAGCGAGGACGCCGCCGCCACGGTGACGCCCTGCCTATCGTCGATCACCTGGGCGTAGATGTGCTTGCTCGAGCGAAAGACCGAGAGACGGATGCGGCCGCGGCTCTTACGCTTGATCTGGGAGCGGTTCCGTTGCTTGCGGCGGTCACGCAGTTGTTTCGATGTCAACATGGCATTACTTCTTCTTGCCTTCCTTGCGCAGGATGGTCTCGCCCACGTAGCGAATGCCCTTGCCCTTGTAGGGTTCCGGCTTTCGGTAAGCGCGAATCTCCGCTGCGACCTGTCCGACGCTCTGCTTGTCGGCGCCCGAGACCTTGATGCTGGTCGGCTTCTCGCAGTGTATCGAGATGCCCTCCGGGATCGCATGGTTGACGTCGTGGCTGTAGCCGAGCTGCAGGATCAGGGTCCGGCCCTGCACCGCGGCGCGATACCCCACGCCGATGATCTCCAGCTCCTTGGTAAAGCCCTCGGAGACACCCGTCACCATGTTCACGGCATCCGTCATCTCGTAGCTGAGCTCGCCGAGCTTGCCCTTGGCCGTCACCACACGTCCGGCGATGGCGAGTTCGACGCCGCTTGGTACTTCGACCGGATTCTTGCCTACGCGAGACATGGCTCTTCCTCTAAAAGACGCGGCACAGGACCTCGCCGCCGACGTTGGCGGCGCGCGCTTCGTGGTCCGACATCACGCCACGCGGTGTCGACAGGATCGCGATACCCAGGCCGTTGTAATACCTGGGCAGCTCCTTGATCTTGGAATAGACCCGGCGGCCAGGCTTGGAGACGCGCGAGATCTCGCGGATCACCGGTTCGCCCTCGGCGTACTTCAACTCGATCTCGAGCTCGGAAATCCCCGGACGCACCTCTGTGCTGTAATATCCGCGGATATAGCCCTCGCGCTTCAAGACCTCGAGCACGTTCGACCTCAACTTGGAGGCCGGCGCACTCACCTTGGGAAAACGCGCCCGCTGGCCATTGCGGATCCGGGCCAGCATATCCCCGAGGGGATCGCTCATCGCCATATTGCGGCTCCTCTGCTACCAGCTAGACTTGACCATGCCCGGAATCTGGCCGATGGAGGCCAGCTCGCGCACGGCAATGCGCGACAGGCGGAACTTGCGGTAAAAGCCCCGCGGCCGTCCGGTCAGCTGGCACCTGTTGCGTACGCGCACCGCAGCGCCGTTGCGCGGCATCTCCGCCAGTTTCAGGTAGGCCTGAAATCGCTCCTCCGGGGCAAGCTCACGGTCGCGAGCGACCGCCCTGAGGCGGGCCCGCTTGGCCGCGTGCTTCTTGACCAGGCCGGCGCGTCTGGCGTTCTTCTCGACAGCGCTCTTCTTTGCCATCTTCCTATTGTCCTCTCGTTCCGCCGCTCACTTGGGAAACGGCATGTCGAAGCCCGTGAGAAGCGCCTTGGCCTCCTCGTTGGTCTTCGCGCTGGTGCATATCACGATGTCCATTCCGCGAACCTCGTCGACCTTGTCGTAGTCGATCTCCGGAAAGACGATCTGTTCCTTCAAACCCATCGCAAAGTTGCCGCGCCCGTCGAAGCTCTTTGCCGGGACGCCCCGGAAGTCGCGCACCCGCGGCAGGGCGACGGTGATCAAGCGGTCCAGAAATTCGAACATCCGTTCGCGCCGCAGCGTCACCTTGCACCCGACCGGCATGCCCTCGCGCAGCTTGAAGGTGGCGATCGACGTCTTGGCCCGCGTGATGATCGGCTTCTGCCCGGTGATCAGGGCCAGATCGCCGGCGGCGGCCTGCACCTTCTTCGCGTCCTGCACCCCGGCGCCGACGCCCATGTTGACCACGATCTTCTCGAGCCGCGGCACCTGCATGGCGTTCTCGTAGCCGAACTGTTCGACCAGGCTCGGTTTCACCTGGGTCTCGTAGAGTTCCTGCATTCTCGTCGTCATGGCCTTGGCCCCGTTCAAACGTCGATGATTTCGCCGGAGCGCTTGGCGTAGCGCACCTTGCGGCCGTCATCGATCACCTTGTAGCCGACCCGCGTCGGCTCGGAGGTCTTCGGGTCGATGTGCGCAACGTTGGAGATGTGCAGCGAGGCTTCCTTCTCGATGATGCCGCCGGGGCTCGCCTGGCTCGGCGCGGTATGGCGCTTGACCATGTTGACCCCCTGGACGAGCACGCGGTCCGCGTCGCGCAGCACCCGCAGCACCTCGCCGGTCTTGCCCTTGTTCCTGCCGGTCGTGACCACGACCCGGTCGCCCTTCTTGATCTTGAACTTCTTGGCCATCACAGCACCTCGGGTGCGAGCGAAACGATCTTCATGAACTTCCGGGCCCGCAGCTCGCGCGTGACCGGGCCGAAGATGCGCGTGCCGATCGGCTCGTTCTGCCGGGTGATCAGCACGGCCGCGTTGTTATCGAAGCGGATCGAGCTGCCATCCTGCCGGCGGATCTCCTTGGCCGTACGGACGATGACGGCGCGGTGAATATCGCCCTTCTTGACCCGGCCGCGCGGAATGGCCTCCTTGACCGAGACGACGATGACGTCGCCGACGCCGGCGGTCTTTCGCTTGGAGCCGCCCAGCACCTTGATGCACTGCACGCGCCGGGCACCGGAGTTGTCGGCCACGTCAAGCGAGGTTTGCATCTGGATCATGAGTGGCGTTCCTCGTCAGCTCTGAGGTCCGGGCGCAACATCTTCCACGACCTCCCAAGTCTTGCTCTTCGAGATCGGCCGGCACTCGCGGATCCTCACCGGATCCCCCACCTTGCAGCGGTTGGCCTCGTCGTGGGCGTGATAGCGCTTCGAACGCTTGATGAACTTCTTGTAGACGGGGTGCATGACGCGCCGTTCGACCAAGACGGTTATCGTCTTGTCGGCTTTGTCGCCAACCACCACCCCTTGCAAAGTGCGACGCGGCATAAGCTCGCTACTCCTGGGATTCGCCCTGCCGCTTGGCGTGCAGGACGGTTTTGATGCGCGCAATATCGCGCCGCACCTGGCGCACCCGCGCCGTGTTCTCGAGTTGTCCGCTGGCCCTCTGGAAGCGCAGGTTGAACTGCTCCTTCTTCAGGCCGAGCAGGGAATCGTTCAGCTCGTCCGCTGTCTTGCCGGTCAGATCGGTGGCCTTCATCGTCTAACCCTCCTCGCCCAGACGGGTGACGAAGCGCGTGTCTATCGGCAACTTGGCCGCAGCCAGGACGAAAGCCTCCTCGGCGATCTCCTTGCTGACGCCATCAAGCTCGAACATGATGCGCCCCGGCTTTACCCGTGCAGCCCACCATTCGGGCGAGCCCTTGCCCTTGCCCTGGCGGACCTCGGCCGGTTTGGACGATACCGGCACGTCGGGGAAGACCCGGATCCACAGCTTGCCGACGCGGCGCATGTGACGGGTGATCGCCCGGCGGGCCGCCTCGATCTGGCGCGCCGAAACCCGTCCCGGGCTGGTCGCCTTCAGGCCGTAGGCACCGAAATTCAGCACGGTCCCGCCTTTGGCAAGGCCGTGTATCCGGCCCTTGTGGGCCTTGCGGTACTTTGTCTTCTTCGGCTGCATCATGGCCGTCGTTCCCTTGGTCTAGCCTGGCCTCAACGCCCCGGCTGGGCTTCCTGGAGGCGTTTGTCCTGGGCCATGGGGTCGTGGGCGACGATCTCGCCCTTGAAGACCCAGACCTTGACGCCGCAGGTCCCATAGGTGGTCAACGCCGTGGCCTCGCCGAAGTCCACGTCCGCGCGTAGCGTATGCAACGGCACGCGGCCCTCGCGGTACCACTCGGTGCGGGCGATCTCAGCGCCGCCCAGACGGCCGCCGCAGTTGATCCGGATCCCCTGCGCGCCCAGGCGCATGGCCGACTGCACGGCGCGCTTCATGGCGCGGCGGAAGGCGACGCGGCGCTCGAGTTGCTGGGCGATGTTCTCGGCGACCAGCCGCGCGTCGATCTCCGGCTTACGGATCTCGACGATATTGAGGTGCACGTCGCTACCCGTCATCTGCTGCAGGTCGCGGCGCAGCTTCTCGATGTCGGCGCCTTTCTTGCCGATCACCACGCCGGGACGCGCCGTGTGTATCGTGATGCGCGCCTTCTTGGCCGGCCGTTCTATGATGATACGCGACACGCCGGCCTGTTGCAGGCGCTTGCGCAGGACCTTTCGGATCTCCAGGTCGTCGTGCAGCATGTCGCCGTAGCCTCTGTCCGCGTACCAGCGCGAATCCCAGGTCCGGTTGATGCCGAGACGCAGCCCGATCGGATTGACTTTATGACCCATTACGCCTGCTCCTCGCTTTCGCGCACCACCACCCTGAGGCGGCTCCAAGGCTTTTGAATGCGGCCCGCCCGGCCGCGCGCCCGCGGGCGAAAACGCTTCATGACAAAGGCTTTGCCGACCGAAGCCTCGGCCACGTAGAGCCGGTCGACGTCGAGTTGGTGGTTGTTCTCGGCATTGGCGATAGCCGATTCCAGCACCTTCTTGACTTGGCCGGCGATCCGGCGCTTGGAGAAGGTCAGCTCGGCCAGCGCCGTTTCGGCCGTCTTGCCGCGGATCGTCTGGCACAGCAGGTTAAGCTTCTGCGGGCTGGTCCGCATGGCGCGCACCATGGCCATGGCCTCATTGTCCGCCAGACTGCGCGGTCGCTTGGGCTTGCTCATGGCCTAACCCCTTCTCGCCTTCTTGTCGGCGGCGTGCCCATGGAAGGTCCGGGTCGGCGCAAACTCGCCGAACTTGTGCCCAACCATGTTCTCCGTCACCAGCACCGGCAGGAACTTGTGGCCGTTGTAGACGCCGAACGTCAGGCCGACGAATTGCGGCATGATGGTCGAGCGCCGCGACCAGGTCTTGATGATCTCGTTTCGGCCCGACCCGCGAGAGACTTCGGCCTTCTTCATCAGATAGCCGTCGACAAACGGGCCTTTCCAGACAGAGCGTGCCACGTTTCCGTTCCTCTACTTCTTCTTGTGACGGCGCCGGACGATCAGCGCGTCACTCTTCTTCTTGCCGCGCGTGCGCGCGCCCTTGGTCGGCTTGCCCCAGGGGGTTACCGGATTGCGGCCTCCCGAGGTCCGGCCCTCGCCACCGCCGTGCGGATGGTCGACCGGGTTCATGGCCACGCCGCGCACCGAGGGGCGCTTGCCCAGCCAGCGCTTGCGCCCGGCCTTGCCCAGCTTGATGTTGGCCTGGTCTTGGTTGGACACGGCGCCGACCGTCGCCATGCACTCGGCGCGCACCATGCGCACCTCGCCCGACGACAGGCGCAACAGCGCGTAGCCGGAATCGCGGCCGACCAGCTGTACGTAGGTGCCGGCCGAGCGGGCCATCTGGCCGCCCTTGCCCGGCTTCATCTCAACGTTGTGGACGATGGTGCCGACCGGTATCGCGGCCAGCGGCATGGCGTTGCCCGGCTTGATATCCGCCTTGGCGCCCGAGATCACGGTATCGCCCGGCCCGATACGTTGCGGTGCCAGGATGTAACTCTGCTCGCCGTCCTCGTATTCGATCAGCGCGATGAAGGCCGTGCGGTTGGGATCGTGTTCCAGGCGCACCACCTTCGCCGGCATGTCGAACTTGCGCCGCTTGAAGTCGACCAGACGGTAGCGCCGCTTGTGGCCGCCGCCGCGCCGGCGCGCCGTGATCCGGCCCACGTTGTTCCGGCCACCCTTGCCGGTCAGGCCCTCGGTCAACTTCTTGACCGGCTTGCCCTTCCAGAGCGCCGAGCGGTTGACCAGAACCAGGCCGCGGCGGCCCGGCGTGACCGGATTGAAGCTTTTCAACGCCATGACTCTAGATCCCCGTCGTCACGTCGATGTTGTGACCTTCTTCAAGCGTCACGTAGGCCTTCTTGATGTCCGAACGCTTGCCCTGCCGGCCGCGGAACCGCTTGGTCTTGCCCTTCTGGCGCAGCGTGTTGATCGCCTTGACCTTGACCTTGAAGAGGTCCTCCACGGCGGCTTTGATTTCCGGCTTGCTGGCGTCCAGGGGCACCCTGAAGACTACCTGGTTGTGCTCGGAGGCCAGGGTCGACTTCTCGGTCACCAGCGGCGCACGAATTACCTCGTACAGCCGCTGGCTCGAGACCTTCTTGACGACCGGCGTGCGTGGGCGTGCCCTGCTCATTTCAGTCGCGCCTCCAGCGCTTCCACAGCTTCCTTGGTCAAGGCCAGCGTATCGCGGCGCAGGATGTCGTACACATTGGCGCCGATCTGCGGCAGAACGTCGATTCCCGGCAGGTTGTGCGCCGCCCGCGCCAAGCCCTCGTCGACCGCCGCGCCGTCGATCACCAGGACGGACGACCAACCCAGCTCGCCGAGCTTTTCGGCCAACTCCTTGGTCTTGCCCTGCTTCAGCTCGGCGGCCTCCAGAACGATCAGCTTGCCGTCCGCCGCCTTGGCGGACAGCGCCGTCTTGAGCGCCAGCTTACGCACCTTCTTCGGCAGCTTATGCGCGTGATCGCGGGGCGTCGGGCCGAAGGCCCTGCCGCCGCCGCGGTACTGGGATACATCGCCCGCCCCGATCCGGGCCCGGCCGGTGCCCTTCTGCCGGTAGACCTTGCGAGTCGACTTGGAAACCTCGCTTCGGGTCTTCACCTTGTGCGTGCCGGCCCGCCGCTTGGCGAGCTGCCAGTTGACCATGCGCGACAACAGGTCGGCGCGCAGCGGCAAGCCGAAGACCGCGTCGTCCAGAACGACCTCGCCCGCCTTCTTGTTGTCCAGCGTAGTGACAGCGCACTTCATGGCCTATTCGTCCTTCTTTTCCTCGGCGGCCTCGGCCGGCGCCTCCGGCGACCCGGCACCCTCGTCGTCCGCCGGGCCCCCGGCCGCGGCTTCGACCGGCGCGTCGGAGCCGTCGTCCTCCGCCGGTTCCGCGGCGGCTTCCTCGGCCGGCGTCGGGGTACCCGCGGCGCGCAGGCCCGCCGGGAAGGGCGCGCCTTCCGGCGGGGCCTTCTTGACCGCGTCGCGGATCATGACCCAACCGCCCTCGGCGCCGGGCACCGCGCCCCTGATCAGGATGAGGCCCCGATCCTCGTCGGTCGAAACCACCACGAGGTTCTGGGTCGTGACCCTCTGGGCGCCCATGTGACCGGCCATCTTCTTGCCCTTGAACACCTTTCCCGGATCCTGGCTGTTGCCGGTCGAGCCTTGGCTGCGGTGGCTGATCGACACGCCGTGGCTGGCGCGCAGGCCAGAGAAATTGTGCCGCTTCATGACGCCGGCGAAGCCCTTGCCGACCGAGGTGCCGGTTACGTCGACGAATTGTCCGGACACGAAATGGTTGACCGAGAGCTCGGCCCCTAGATCCAGCATGGCGTCGTCGGAGACGCGGAACTCGACGACGCGGCGCTTCGGCTCGACCTTGGCCTTGGCGAAATGGCCGCGCTGCGCCTTGCTCAGGTTCTTGACCTTGATCTTGCCGG
>CAMYMY010000196.1 GCA_947259625.1 uncultured Kiloniellales bacterium
AAATTGCCATCGAATCGCCTGGCTATCAAGCCGAGCCTGCCGTGGCACAGATTTGACAAGGCCATAAGCCGCAAACGCTCGGGTGGCGTGCCCGGGCGTCTACGTTGTCTGACCAGCTCGAAGCCACTTTCAGCTCCCCGCGGCCGGCATTGCGTGGGCGCCGCGCGCGACCCGCCCGACCTTCACCGACATCTGAAAAGAGACTGGCGCTGCCGTGTCGCAACGTGACGCCGGCAGGAAGATCTCACACGGACTATCCGACCGAGGAGAGACGGAGATGACTACGAGGAGACATGGATCCAAGGCCCTTAGCCCGACGCGCCGAGGGTTTCTCAAGGGCACGGCCGCGGTGGGCGTCGGATTCGCACTGCCGGGCCTGTGGACGGGGCGGCGTGCGCGCGCGGCAACGGCGGCGCCCGGATTGTCCGACCCGGCGCTGCAGCCGAAGTTCGTCAACCTGGCCCCGAACGCACTCGCTCCCGGCTTCATCTATCGGCCGGACAGGAAGGGCCGGTACGAGGTCTGCATAGCAGAGACGAAACAGAAGACCGGGCTTATCGATCCGAGCACCGGGCGTCGCCTCAAGACGAAGGTCTGGGGATACGGCGACGACGACTTCGTCAGCTGGCCGGGCAAGACCTTCCAGGTAAAGAGCGTCAGCGCCGGCGGTCCTGACGAGACGACTGTGCGCTGGTCCAATGAGTTGGACGCCGAGAAACACCTGCTGCCCGTGGATACCAATCTGCACTGGTGCTTCTCGCTTCACGGGGACAGCTCGGCAAATGGCGTCGACTACCGGCAGTTCAGCATCGAGGAAGACGGGGTGCCGATCATCACGCACCTCCACGGCGGCAACACCGACTTCCAGTTCGACGGCAATCCGGAGTTCTTCTACACCGAAGACGGCGAGGTGACAGGGCCCCAGTGGGACTTCGTACCGGGCGGTTTCACCAATAAGTTCCGGTACAACAACGACGTGCCGGCCGGGAACCTCTGGTACCACGACCACGCTCTGGGCATCACCCGCCTCAACGTCTATGCGGGTCTCGCGGGCTTCTACTTCGTCCGCGACGAGTTCGATACGGGACTGCCGGACAACCCTCTTGGCCTACCGGCCTATCCCTACGAGTTGGCCTACGCCATCCAGGACCGCATGTTCACGGACAAGGGCGCGTTGTTCTATCCGGCCTTTCCGGGCGATCCCTTCTACGACGACTTCATCACCGGAGAGGGGGCAATCCTGCCGCCCGACCTGTTCCCCGGCGGTGGCCCCACTGCGCTGGCCGAGTTCTTCGGCGATCATATGCTGGTCAACGGCCTCATCTGGCCCAAGGCCGACGTGGAGCCGCGCAACTACCGGATGCGGTTGCTGAACGGTACGGACTCCCGGTTCATGGTGATCCAGTTCGTGGTGGTCAACGCCGGCGATACGGATCCGAGCGCAGGAGTGCCGATTCCGTTCCATGTCATCGGCAGCGATCAGGGTCTCGGAAGCCCGGCCGAGACCGACACCCTGGTGTTCGAGCCCGGCGGACGTTACGACGTCGTCGTCGACTTTTCGCAAGTACCGTTCGGTAGCCGGGTCATCATGAAGAACCTCGGCGGCGACTCGCCTTTCGGCGGCGCGTTCGGCGGCGACCTTGCCCCAGAGGACGTGTTCCCCGACCGCCAGACCGACCGCATCATGGCCTTCGACGTGGTCGTGCCAATGTCCAGCGTGCCCGAAGCCTTCAGTCCCTTGACCCTTGAAGGATACGGCGGCGTCCCCGGCGAGGCGACGACACGCAGGGTGGCGCTTTTCGAGGGCACGGACGAGTTCGGGCGTCTGCAACCATTGCTAGGCACAGTCAATGACGGTGATCTCAACACCACCAATGTCGCGACCGCCTACACGTGGTTCCAGCCAACGACCGAGACTCCGGACCTCGACAGCACGGAGATCTGGGAAATCTACAACTTTACCGCGGATGCTCACCCGGTCCATCTACACCTCGTGAACTTCGAGATCCTGGATCGGCAGGACTTTGAGTACGATGTCACCGGCATTCAGACCACCCTCCAGCACAATGGCACAACGGGCGAGGCGCCGGCGATATCCAACATTCGAAACCTTACGGCCGCGTCCCTCGGCGCGGAATACTTCGAGGCGGCGCCCAAGGACATGGTCACGGCCCTGCCCGGCGATCCGGAGGGAGTTCCCGCGACCGGTCAAGTTGTCAGGATCAAGGCCCACTTCGACAAGCCCGGGCGCTATGTCTGGCATTGCCACATCCTGTCTCACGAGGATCACGAGATGATGCGGGTGCTCGAGGTCCGTGACGACGATGATGATGACGACGACAACGACGACCACGACGACCACGACGACAACGACAACGACGACCACGACGACGACTACGACGACTGATGACCGTTAGGAACTACCGCATCCTCTCGCACGAGGACCATGAGATGATGCGAGTGCTCCAAGCAAGAAGAATGACGCCAAGACGCCTCTTGCAGGAGTCTGCGCTTCAGCAATAGGGGAGGAGGCCCGTGAGACGCCTTCTCCCCATCTTTTGCCGTGGCTCCCGGCGGCTGCACCAGCGTGGCTGGTCAGAGCATGCCTATGGTTTGGGAGGCGAGCTTCAAGGACACGCGGCCCTACCACATTGGGCCGATCCCGCCGGACGCGCCAGCGCAAAAGGCTCGGAAACTTCGCGGCAGCTAGGAGACCTCCGCCAGCGCCTCTTCGAAGCGATCGCGGAAGGTCTCGCAGGCGGCCGCGTCATGGGCGAGCGAAAGGTAGAGCTTGGTGCCCATGGGGTTCAAGAACACGCCGCGCTTGAACAGGGCGAGCATGATGGCGCGGCCCTTGGCCTTGTCGCCCCGCGCCGTCGAGCGATAGTCGGTCACCGGCCGGTCCGAGAAGACGACCTGGGCGAGCGGACCGCCGCCGATCACCTGGGCGGCCGTCTGCCGGTCGTGCAAGGTCCGGCGCAGGCCCTCGCGCAAAGAATGCCCCAAGGCATGCAGGCGCTCGTAGGTGCCGGGCTGGCGGAACACGCCGAGGGCTGCGTTCGCCGCCGCGGTCGAGACCGGATTGCCGCCCAGGGTCGAGGCCATCCAGACGTAGTCCGGGCCGCCGATCCGGTCCTCTGCGACCATCTCCATGATCTCGGGCCGGCCGCCGAAGGCGCCGATCGGATACCCGCCGCCCAGTGCCTTACCGTAGGCGATCAGGTCGGGGACGACCCCGTAGTATTCCTGTGCGCCGCCGTAGGCCAAGCGGAAGCCGGTCACCACTTCGTCGAAGATCAGCAGAACGCCCTCGGTGTCGCAGGCCTTGCGCAGGCCCTCCAGGAAGCCCGGCGCGGGCGGCGTGCAGCGTTGCAAGGGCTCGGCAATCACAGCGGCGAGGTCGCCCGCGTGCGCAGCCAAGATCGCGCGGGTCGCCTCCAGGTCGTTGTAGGGCGCGACCAGCAGGTGTGACTTGGCAGCCGGTGTGCCGGCAGAGGTCAGCTCCGGCTCGGGAAAGGCGAGGTTCCGGCTGGGGAACAGGCTGGTCACGCCGGCTTCGTTGGCGCCGTGGTAGGCACCCTCGAACTTCAGGATCTTCGGCCGGCCGGTGAAGGTGCGCGCCAGGCGCTGGCAGTACATCGTCGCCTCGGTACCCGAGGCGCAGAAGCGCAGGCGCCGGGCCGCCGGGCTGACGCGCCGGATCTCCTCGGCCAGATCGAGAGCGTTGCTGTTCAGATAAGCGAAGTTGGCGCCGAGCGGCGCCTGCCTCTGCACCGCCTCGACGACCTCCGGGCAGGCGTGGCCCACGAGAGCGCTGCCCCAGCCCATGGAGAAGTCCAGGAACTCCCGTCCCTCCGTGTCCCAGAGCCGGCAGCCCTCGCCGCGCGCGATCACCATGAGAAGGTCAGGCGGCAGGCCGAACTCGCCGTTGGATATGCCGGCGGGGAAGATGTCCAGCAAGCGGGCCCTATCGGTCATGAGGGTAGACCCGATGTTCCGCGGCTCGGGTAGCGCCGCCGGCCTTGTACCATCGGCTCGGCGCAAGACCCGTCAGGCGATCTCGACGAGCTCGAGGTCGAAGGTCAGGTCCTTACCAGCCAGGGGGTGGTTGAAGTCGAGCGTCACGGTCGTGTCCGTCAGACCGGCGACAATGACCGCCAAGGTCACGCCCTCCGCGCCGACCGCCTCCAGGACACGGCCGACTTCCAGGTCTATGTCGTCGGGTATTTTTTCACGCTCGACCTCGTGCACCCGGTCCGCGTGATGCTCTCCGTAGGCCTCGGCCGCGAGTATGGTCACGGTCTTGGTTTCTCCCATGGCCATGCCGATCAGGGCCTGCTCGAAGCCGGGTATGACCCCGCCGTCGCCGAGGACGACCTCCAAGGGGTCGCCGCCCGCCGAGGAATCGAACGTGGTGCCGTCGGTCAGCGTACCGGTGTAGTGGACCTTGACCGTATTGCCGGTTGCGGCCTCAGACATGTCGCTGCTCCGTCTTCGGTATTCGGGGTGGCCGCACGCCGGCGCCAGTCTTCGAGCGAACCCGGGTTCCGTCGCGTGCGGCCTTCACTTCTTATTCGGCTACGCGCAGGTTCTCGGCGGAGCTTTTGCCCCGCTGGCCCGGCACGAGTTCGTATTCGACCTTCTGGCCCTCATGAAGACTGTCGAGACCGGCTTTTTCAACCGCCGAAATATGGACAAAGGCGTCCTTCGAACCGTCCTCCGGCTCGATGAACCCAAAGCCCTTGATCGTGCTGAACCATTTTACGGTTCCCTTAGTCATAGTGCGTTCCCTTTCAAGTCTCAGCGCCCCCGAGGTCGTCTCGGAGGGTTCGGTCTCTGCACCATTTCAGCTGTCGTTGGGCTCGGCGGTGGAGCGGCGGGCCGCGTGCTCAGAGAGATAAATGCGAAGACGCGCCCCGATATGGGACGATCGGTCGGAAAGGTCAACGGAAAATGCCGCTCCGGCGTCCCGTCACAACCCGTCCAGGAGCGCCTCGATCTCAGCGATGCTGTCCAATATGTGGTCGGCCAAGGCGTCCAGTTCGCCGCAGGCGCCATTGCCGGAGAGCACCCCGACCACGAGGCCGGCCCCGGCCGCGCGGCCCATCTCGAGGTCGTGCAGGTTGTCGCCGACAACGGCAACCTGAGCGGCGGGCAGACCGGTAGCGGTGCAGAATCCCTCGACCATACCGGGGTTCGGCTTGACGCCGTGGCCGCTGTCGTAGCCGGCCAGGAAATCGATCCGGTCCAGAACCCCGAAGCCGGCGAGGGAGGCGCGCGCGCCCTGCAAGCTGTCGCTGGTCGCCACGCCGAGCGCCAAGCCTCGGTCCTTGAGCCGGGCGAAGAGAGGGCCCAGCTCGGTGACCGGGGTGGCGTGGCACGCGCCGCCCTCGACGAAGATGCGGTCGAGCAGCGCGATCAGCTCGCGGAGGTCCCGGCCCGGCAGGTGCGCTGCCCAAGCGGCCGCGATTTCAGCGGTGTTGCCGGCGGCCAGTAGCGAGCCGGCGCGGACCTGCTCCAAAGACGCGTCGTAGCCGCCGACCGCCAGCAGATGCCGGGCGCTTTCGCCCTCCCCGCCGGCCGCGGCCGCGGCCGCCTCGCGCAGAACCGGCAGCCAGGTCGCCTGGAAGTCGAGCAGCGTCCCGTCCTTGTCGAAGAGTACGCCCTTTATCGGCATGATAGCTCCCGACTCCCGTCACGAGGCGGCGACACCGAGCCACGACGTCACGGCAAGGCCTCGGCCTGGACCTCGTCCGCGAGACTCGCCTGGCGGAGAATGCCGCGATAGATCTCGTCGTCGCCGCAGACCCCGACAAGACGGCCGTCCTCGACAAGGGCGACGGGATGGCCGGTCGCCTGAAGCAGCTCGATGGCCGCGCGCATGGACATGTCGGTCGGCGCGGTAATCAGGGCGACAGCGTCCAGGGCCTCCCGGTCCATGTCCGGCTGGTAAGCCGTGAGCCGGCCGGAGCGGCCATCCAGCGTCACGGCGCTGGGGGCGCCCCGGCCATCCAGGGTCACGCGGAAGCGGCCGTCCCGGTCGAGCAGCACGGCGTCGCCGTCGCGCGCCAGCGCCTCGAGCGGGGTCATCAGCGAGCCGCCGCGCAGCACGTTCAGCGGATTCATGTGGGCAACGAACTCGGCCACGTATTCGTTGGCGGGCTCGAGGACGATGGCTTCCGGCTCGCCGTACTGGACGATGTGCCCGCCCTCCATGATCGCGATGTGGCTGCCGATCTTGAGCGCTTCGTCGAGGTCGTGGCTGACGAAGATGATGGTCTTCCTGAGGCGGCGCTGTAGCTCCAGAAGCTCGTCCTGCAGGTGCGTGCGGATGAGCGGGTCGAGCGCCGAGAAGGGCTCGTCCATCAGCAGGATGTCCGCATCCGTGGCGAAGGCCCGCGCGAGGCCGACGCGCTGCTGCATGCCGCCCGAGAGCTCGTGGGCGTACTTGTCCTTCCATTGATCGAGCGCGACCAGCTTCAGCTTGTCCTCGACGATGGCATCGCGCTCGGCCTTGGCCATGCCGCGCAGCTCGAGGCCGAGGCCGACGTTCTCCTGCACCGTGCGCCAGGGTAGGAGGGCGAACTGCTGGAACACCATGGCGATGCGGCTCATCCTGAGCCGGCGCAACGTCCCCTGGTCGCAGCTGGCCACGTCGATCACGCTGCCGCCGTCCTCGACCAGCACCTCCCCGCGGGTCACCTTGTTGAGGCCGTTGACCGCGCGCAGCAGGGTGGACTTGCCCGACCCGGACAGACCCATGAGCACACAGATCTCGCCTTCCTCGATGGCGATCGAGGCTCCGGCCACGCCCAGCACATTGCCGGTCGCCTCCAGGATCTCGTCACGGCCCGAGCCCCCGTCCAGAAGCTCGAGCGCCGCCTCCGGCGTCTTGCCGAAGATGATGTCGACGTCGCGAAACTGGACCGCCGGCATCGGCTATTTCCCCTGCCCCACGACCACGATGGCCAAGCCCGCCTCGAAGCCCTTGGCGATATTCACCGTGTTGAGCGCGCGGACGACCGGCTTGCCAAGCCCGTCGGCGCCGACCAGAGCGGCGATCACGACCATCGACAGCGACAGCATGATGCACTGAGTGAGCCCCGCCATGATCGTCGGCAGGGCATGGGGCAATTCGACCTTCCAGAGCAGTTGCCGCTTGGTGGCGCCGAAGGCCTCGCCGGCCTCGATCAGCTGCTCGGGCACCGAGGAGACGCCCAGATGGGTCAGCCGGATCGGCGCTGGAATCGCGAAGATCACCGTGGAGATCAACCCCGGAACCACGCCGAGGCCGAACAGGATCAGCGTCGGGATGAGATAGACGAAGGTCGGGATCGTCTGCATCAGGTCGAGCACCGGCCGGATCCCGGTGTAGAGCCAGGGCCGGTGTGCCGA
>CAMYMY010000197.1 GCA_947259625.1 uncultured Kiloniellales bacterium
GAGGCCCAGCCCGGCGAAGATCGGCACTCCGGTCAGGAGCACGAGCACGAGGCCCCCGAGCACGACGGCGGTCGTCATGGGGTGTCGTGCCCCTTGAGGAGCCTCAGTATGCGCGCCAGGGCCATCAGCAGGAGCAGCCCCGCCCCCAGCAGAATGAAGGACTGCGGGATCCACATCGGGACCTCCATGTAGCCCTCGGAGAGGATCCCGAAATCGACGGAATATGCGATCATCTCGACGCCGCTGACGAGCAGCGTGACGGCCACCGCGATTACCGCGACGTTGCCCCAGACGTCGAGCGCGCAGCGCAGGCCGCCTTTCGCCTTGGCGGTCAGGAGGTCGACTCCGATGTGGTCGCCGCGCCTGAGCGCCTCGGCCGCTCCCAGCATGACCAGCGCGACCACGAGATAGCCCGAGAGCTCGTCCGACCAGGTCACCGGCGTGCCGAAGAAGTAGCGCAGCACGACGCTGTAGCCGACCACCGCGACCATCAGCAGGACGACGCCGGCCCCCAGGACCGCGGCGATCATGGACAGCGCGAAGACGACACGGTCAACGAAAGAGAGGGCGACGGGCGCCCTCTCCTTGTCGAAACCTGGACCGTTCTCCCGCATGCGGGGACGCTCCGGCTACATCTTCGAGATCATGTCCAGCAGCAGCTTGCCGTCCGCGCCCGCCGCCTCCTCGAAGGCGGCGTCGAAGGCGGGGCCCATGACGGCCTTCATCGCGGCGATCTCGTCCGCCGTGTGAATGTGCACCTTCATGCCCTTCTCGCGCAGCTGGTCAGGCGCCTTGGCGGCCGACTCCTCGGTCGACTCGAGGGCCCAGCCCGCCGCCGCGGCCCCGGCGGCCTCCAGCGCCTTCTTGTTGGCGTCCGACAGGCCGTCGTACCAGGCCGGGTTGACGTAGCCGTGGAAGAACACGCTGAACAGCGGTGAGACCGTCACGTGGTCCTGAACCTCGTAGTACTTCCGCGAGTAGGCGGCCGAGATATCCGTCAGGCCGGCGTCGATCACGCCGGTGCTGAGCGCCTGGTACACCTTGCTGCCGGACATGGCCGAGGGCGCCGCGCCCAGCGCCACCAGGCCGGAATCGACCAGCGAGTTGATGCCGCGGATCTTCACGCCCTTGAAGTCGTCCGGCGCGACCAGCGGCGCGCCCTTCGAGGTGTAGGCCGACATGCGCGTGGTGAAGAGCCAGACGGCGTTGCGCACGCCCTTCTCGAGCAGCTTGCCGTCCAGGAAGTCGGCGGGCGCGGAGCCCGGCCACTTCGCCAGCACGTCCTTGTCGGTCACCGAATAGGGCTTCAGCGTGACGTTCATCGTCGGCACCGTCTTGCCCCACTGGAAGTTCACCGAAAACGCGCACTCGATATGGCCCTTGGCGACCGCCGGGATGTTCTGCTTGGCGTCGCGCAGGCTGTTGGCGCCGAAGACCTCGACGTCGATCGCGCCGGCGGACTGCGCCTCGACCTCGGCGGCCCAGCGGTCGATCACCTGTGCGATGTGGTGCTTCGGCGGCAACTGGTGGCTGCAGCGCATCGTGGTCTCCGCCGCCAGCGCGCCGCCGGAGACGAGCACGAGGCCCGCCCCCGCCATGGTTGCGATAAAGGTCCTCATCCTGTCCTCCCTGTTCTCCTCGGTTGTCCTCGGCGTCATGCCAAAGAGTCTGACTCGAAATGAAATGTATAATATCAGTATGTTAGCACACCTCTCCTTGTCATCGCCGGGCTTGACCCGGCGATCCTGGACTGCAATCCCTGGATGGCCGGATCACGTCCGGCCATGACAGACTGTGGAAAGTGATCGCTAGCATCCTGATCTACCACCGTTCTTTTTCGGTCAGGCTTAAAGGTCATTATAAATGACCTTTGGTATTACTCGGCCGCGCTGGCCGAGCGTTTCTTCGCGGCCTTGGCCGCGAGCTTCACATAGGCCTCCTCCCGCTCCCTGAGCGCCTCGAGCGCGACGATCCGGTTGAAGGCGTCGAAGGTCAGCATGGCGTCCTCGGTGCCGAGCGTCGTTCCGGTGCGCGCGAGGTGGGCCATGAAATCCTGCATCGCCTTGGCGACGACATAGGTCGCGGCCACGGGGTAGGTGGCCACCGCGAAGCCGATTTCCGACAGGTCCTCGAGCGGCAGCACGGGGGTCTGCCCGCCGTCGATCAGGTTGGCGAGGCAGGGCCCGTCGAGCTCACCGCAGATCCGCCGCATGTCCGCGACCGAGCGCGGCGCCTCGACGAACAGCAGGTCCGCGCCGATCTCCCGGTAGAGCGCCATGCGCTCCAGCGCGTCCTCGAGGCCGGTGACGGCGAGCGCGTCCGTGCGCGCCATGATGACGAAATCCGGGTCGCCGCGGGCGTCGAGCGCGGCCTTCAGCTTGCCGGCCATCTCCGCCGCCGGGATCACGTCCTTTCCGGCCATATGCCCGCAGCGCTTGGGAAAGACCTGGTCCTCGATGAACATGCCGGCGAGGCCCGCGCGCTCGTAGTGGCGGACGGTGCGCGCCGCGTTGGTCGTGTTGCCGAAGCCGGTATCCCCGTCGCCGAAGACCGGCAGGGCGACCGCGTCGCAGAGCCGCGCGTAGTGGTCCGCCATCTCGGTCAGGGAGAGCTGAGAGGTATCGGGCGCGCCGAGCAGCGTGGCCGAGGCGGAATACCCGCCGCAGGTGATCGCCTGGAACCCGGCCTGCTCGGCAATCCGGGCCGACAGCACGTCGTGGACGCCCGGCAGCAGCAGGATCTCGGGCGCGTCGATCAGCCGGCGAAAGGCGGTCGTCCTGCGCATCGGCGCCTAGCCTCGTTCGTTCCCCTCGGGGGATGGATTGAACCGCCCGGCCCCCGTTCGATCAAGCGGTTTGTGCTGACCCCGGCCGCACGGAAAGCCCCTTATCGAAGAGCCGGAGCAGAGAATGAATGTCGGGCGGATTCATTCATCGATCCGGACCGAGAAGTCCGGTTAACGTTTGAGCAAGTGATACAGCACATTACTGGATGAGATTCCATGGAATCGGACCGCTCAGCGACAGCCCGGCAGGACTGAGTAGTTACATGTGGCAACGTCTCTTCTTTCGCTTTGGTTCAAAGCGCTCGCTTCATCGCCTGAGGATAGCAGTTTGGGTGCTGGCAACATCTAAACAAAGGACTTTGGCATTTGACAAATTAGATTCGGCCTTGCGACTGATCGAGAATTACGCGCCGGAAAGATCCAGAATATTGCAACTGGACGTACGTTCGATTTTGGTGGCAGGGCTTCCAACATTCCGCGCACGCTATATCCACAAGCTTAGAATGGTCGAGCTGTACCAGGACTATGTGCTGGACGTGCAAACAACACCTGAGTCGCTTGCCTGCAGTTTGATCCACGAAGCCCAGCACGCACGCCTGTGCCGGTTGGGGTTCGGGTATGACGAGGCAATAAGGGGTCGCATCGAGAGGCTTTGCTTCAGGGCACAACGAAACTTCGCTCGATTGCTCCCGAAAGGCGACGAGTTGGTTGCCGAGGCTGAAGCTTGGATGGACGCTGACCCAGAGCCCGTCTTTTCAAACGAAGCCTTCAGGCAGGCAAAACTAAAGGCGCTAGGAGAGCTAGGGTGCCCCGATTGGATCATCAAGACAGTGGCATGGGTCTCCCGACGCCGTGCAGCTTGAGTGGACCGAGTTATAACGAGATCGTGGTCAATCTTTAACTTCCGCTCGTGTTGAGGGTCGTCCGGCGCCTGTCGGCCAAGGCTGAGCGCCGGTCCTATCTGTTTGCGGCAGTCATCCGACAACCCTTAACGAACCCGGACTCCTGGGCCGCGTGCGTCGAAGGTCCGGTAGCGGCGATTGGCCGTCGTTGCGGTCTTTGCGCGAGGCCCTCGTCTGCAAGGGTTCCCCCGTCCCGGCGGGTTCGCCTATACTCGGCGCTTTGCGATTGGGGTTCGCGGCGCGGTTCGCGCGCCGGACCAGAAGGGGAGCGGGGCATGGTCGGAAGCGTAGGCCAGAGACGATGTGCATGGAGGCGGGCGCGATGAGCGCCGAGGCCGCCACCGAGGTGGCAACCAGCGCCACGGTCCCCGCCACCGCCACGGCCCCCGCCACCGCCACGGCCCCTGCCGTCGCCGCCGCCAGCCGGCGCGAGCGGTCCTTCGCGGGCGACGTCGACAAGCTGCTGTTGGGGGCCGGCGCGCGCTTTCACGGCGAGGCGATCCTGGGCGTCTCCAAGGCGCTGCTGCAGGCGGGGGTGGCCTATGTCGGCGGCTATCCGGGGGCGCCGGTCTCGCATCTGCTCGACGTCTTCGCCGACGCCCGCGAGCGGGTGCTCGAGCCCTACGGCATCCATTTCGAGCAGTCCGCGTCCGAGGCCGGTGCGGCGGCGCTGCTGGGCGCCTCGATCAACTACCCGATCCGCGGCGCCGTCACTTGGAAATCGATCGTCGGCACCAACGTCGCCTCGGACGCGCTGTCCAACCTCGCCTCGGCGGGGGTCAAGGGCGGCGCGGTGATCGTGGTCGGCGAGGACTACGGCGAGGGCGCCAGCGTGATCCAGGAGCGCACCCACGCGACCGCCTTGAAGTCCTCGATCCCGCTGATCGACCCGCGCGCCGAGATGGCGACCGTCGTCGACCTCACGGAGCAGGCCTTCGAGCTCTCCGAGGCCGCCAACCTGCCGGTCATGTTGTCGCTGCGTATCCGCGCCTGCCACATGACCGGCAGCTTCGTCTGCAAGGACAACCGCCCGCCGGCGCGCGGCCGGCGTAATGCGCCGCTGGAGCCCGAATTCGACTACGGGCGGATCGTCCTGCCGCCCTCCACCTACGACCAGGAGAAGGCCAAGATCGAGGACCGCCTGCCGGCGGCGCGGCGCTTCATCGCCGAGCGGGGGCTGAACGAGCACCGGCCCGGCGCCGGCCGCGACTTCGGCATCGTCCTCCAGGGCGGGACCTACGGCGTGGTCGCGCGGGCGCTCGCGCGCCTGGGCGCCGCCGACGCCTTCGGCGAGAGCGAGGTGCCGCTGCTCGTACTCAACGTCATCCACCCCCTGGTGCCCGACGAGATCATCGGCTTCCTCGGGGACAAGACGAGCGTGCTGGTGGTCGAGGAGGGCCATCCGGCCTTCCTCGAACAGCAGATCAAGGCGATCGCGCAGGACGCCGGCCTGGCCTGCCGGGTCCACGGCAAGGACCTGATCCCGACGACTGGCGAATACGTCACCGGGGTCGTGCGCGCCGGCGTGGCCGCCTACCTCGACCGAGCCGCGCCGGAGGCGATCAAGGCAGAGGCCGGCGGGCGCAACGACGCGATCGAGGCGAACGTCGCGGCGGCGCGCGAGGCGGCCGGCGTGCCGCCGGTGACCGCGCGGCCGCCCGGATTCTGCACCGGCTGCCCGGAGCGGCCGATCTTCACCGCCTTGAAGATGATAATGCGCGAGCGCGGGCCGCTCCACGTCTCTGCCGACATCGGCTGCTCGACCTTCGCGGCCCTGCCGCCCTTCAACATCGGCAACACGGTGCTCGGCTACGGGCTCAGCCTGGCCAGCGGCGGCGCGATCGCCGCCAGCCTCGACCAGCCGACCGTCGCCGTGATGGGCGACGGCGGGTTCTGGCACAACGGCCTCACGACCGGGGTGATCCACGCCCAGTGGCAGGGCCTGGATGCCGTCCTGATCATCATCGAGAACGGCTACGCCTCGGCCACCGGGCAGCACCACCTGCCCTCCACCGGCGCGACGCCGAGCGGCGCGCCGGCCCGCATCTCGATCGAGCAGACTCTACGCGGCCTGGGGTTGACCTGGGTCCGGCGCACCGATTCCTACCGCCTCGAGGAGACGCTCGAGACCCTGCGCCAGGCGCTCGACGCCAGGGACAAGGGGCTGCGCGTCATCATCTCGGACAACGAGTGCATGCTGGCGAAGAAGCGCCGCGGCAACCCCTTCAAGGCGCGGGCGGCCAGGGAGGGCCGGCCGGTGCGCGTCAGCCGCTACGGCGTCGACGCGGAGATCTGCACCGGCGACCATTCCTGCATCCGCCTGAGCGGCTGCCCGTCGCTGACGCTGAGGCCCGCGACCGATCCCCTGAAGGACGGCCCGACGGCCCATGTCGACGAGACCTGCGCGGCCTGCAACCTCTGCGGCGAGGTGGCCCAGGCGGCCCAGCTCTGCCCCGCCTTCCACAAGGCGGGCGGCATCGCCAACGCCCGCCTCCGGGACCGTATCGCGGCGCGGGTGAACCGGCGCGTGCTGCGCTGGATGGGCGCCTCTTGAGCGCGATCGAGCCGATCACCCTGCAGCTCTCGGCGCTCGGCGGCCAGGGCGGCGGCGTGCTCGCCGGCTGGCTGGCCGAGGCGGCCGAGACGGCGGGCTATCCCGCGCAGATGACCTCGATCCCCGGGGTCGCGCAGAGGACCGGCGCGACCACCTATTACCTCGAGTTGTTCCCGGACAAGCGGCCGGCCGCGGCGCCGGTGTTCAGCCTGTTCCCCGACGCCGACGGCCTGGACATCCTGGCCGCCCTCGAGCCGATGGAGGCCGCGCGGGCGCTCACCCTCGGGCTGGTCACCGGGCGCACCACCGTGATCACCGACGTCAAGCGCATCTACAGCACCGCCGAGAAGGTGATCGCGGGCGACGGGGCGGTGCCCGCCGCCGATCTCGTCGAGCCGCTGCGGCGCGCGGCCGGGCGCGTCGTCGCGCTCGACGTCGAGGCGGTCTCGGGCCGAGCGGGCGCGCCCGGCAACGCGGTGCTGTTCGGCGCCATACAGGCGAGCGGCGTGCTGCCCTTCGACGACGAGGACTGCCGCGCGGCGATCCGCGCCAAGGGGCTGGCCGTGGACGCCAGCCTCGCCGACTTCGAGGCCGGGCTCCGGGCCGGGCGCGCGGGCGACGGCGCTGTAGAGAGCGGCGAGGGACGGCTCGTCTTCGCGCCGGTCCCCACGGCGCTGGCCTC
>CAMYMY010000198.1 GCA_947259625.1 uncultured Kiloniellales bacterium
CCAGGGGCAGCGCGGTCGCGAGTCGGGCCAGCAGCAGGTATCCGCCGGGCACCGCAGGCAGCGCGATCGGGTCCGTGACGCCAGAGGCATCGCTGTCGGCGACCGACCGCAAATCGGCCACGAGGTCCAAAAAGCCGCGCGCGGCAACGGTCATGATCATCCTTCCCGCTTGCACGGCCGGGAGGGTAACAGGTTTCGGCCGGTGCGTCCGCGCAGGAAGGCGTCAGACGTTTCAGCAGGCGTCGCCGCCTCTTTGCTATATGAAGTATATGAAGAATGAAAAGCGATGGCGCTCTCGGGGCGCGGCGAACCGGGCGACGGGCGGACAACGGAACGGAGGCCTTGGCGGACCATGTCACTCTTGGGGCAGACGGCGATCTTTCTGGGCGCGGCGGTGCTGGCCGTGCCGCTTTCCAAGCGTGCCGGGCTCGGCTCGGTGCTCGGCTACCTGGCGGCGGGTGCGGTCATCGGGCCCTCGGTCCTCGGCCTCATAAGCGACGTCGAGGCGATCCTACACTTCGCCGAGTTCGGCGTCGTCGCGGTGCGCAGGTTCTGCTCACGGCCACGCTCATGACCCTTGCCGGGATTCTGTTCGGCCTGCCCTTGACGGTGGCGGCGGTCGCCGGGCTGGCGTTGGCGCTTTCGTCCACCGCTTTCGCCCTGCAGATTCTGGCGGAGCGGAACCAGCTGACCACCCGGCATGGCCGCGCGTCTTTCTCCATCCTGCTGTTCCAGGACCTGGCCGTGATCCCCATCCTGGCCCTGGTACCGCTGCTCGGCGCGGCGTCGGAGGGCGTGGCCGGAGGCGGTGCCCTGCTCTCCGTGCTCAAGGTGGCGGCGGTCTTGGCCGGCGTGGTAGTCGGCGGTCACTTCCTGCTGCGCCACGCCTTCCGCATTGCCGCCCGCACGCGGGTTCGCGAGGTCTTTACCGCCATGGCCCTCTTGACCGTGATCGGCATGTCGTTGCTGATGGAGCTCGCCGGCCTCTCCATGGCCTTGGGCGCCTTCCTGGCTGGCGTGCTGCTCGCCGACTCCGAGTTCCGCCATGAGCTGGAGGCGAATATCGAGCCCTTCAAGGGCCTGCTCTTGGGCCTGTTCTTCATAGCCGTCGGCATGTCGGTCGACTTCGGCCTGCTTCTGGAAAAGCCGCTCGAGGTCGGCGCCCTGGTCGTCGCGCTCGTCCTGCTCAAGGCGCTGGTGCTCTTCGGGGTCGCCAAGGTGGCCGGGCACAGCAGCCGCGCTGCCGGCAAGCTCGCGGTCGTGCTGTCTCAAGGGGGCGAATTCGCCTTCGTGATCCTCGGTCTGGCCGTCGTCTCCCAGGTCATGGAACGCGATCTTGCCAAGCTGCTCATCCTGGTCGTGATTCTGTCCATGGTGGTCACGCCGCTGCTCGTCATGGCCGAGGAGAGGTTCTTGCCGGGCCGGAAGAAGAAGACCGACGGGGACGATTTCGAGGCCCCGTCGGGCGAGGAGAACCAGGTCATCATCGCCGGATTCGGCCGCTTCGGGCAGATCGTCGCGCGCATCCTGCGCGCCAAGCGGATCGGCTTCACCGCGCTCGAGGCCAGCCAGGAACAGGTCGACTTCGTCAAGCGCTACGGCAACAAGATCTATTACGGCGACTCGTCGCGCCTCGACCTGCTGCGCGCGGCCAAGGCCGAGCAGGCAGTCGCCTTCGTGCTTGCCGTCGACGATGTGGAGGGCTCTCTGCGGACAGCGGAAACCGTGCGCAAGCATTTTCCGGACCTGAGGATCTATGCCCGCGCGCGCAACCGCAAACACGCCTATCAACTGATGGACCTGGGCGTCACCGTCATGCAGCGCGAAACCTTTCTTTCGAGCCTCGACATCGCGCGGTCGGTGCTCAAGGGCCTGGGGCTCCCCGACTACGAGGCGGACAAGGCGGTCAAGAGGTTCCGCGAGCACGACGAACGCCGGCTCTACGCCCACTACGGCCTGCACGACGACGAACAGAAGATGATCGATCTCGCCAAGGAAGCGGCCGAGGAGCTGGAGGAGCTCTTCGCCCAGGACGCCGAGGCCGAGACGGGCCAGGCTTGATCAGGTCACCCGCTCGACGGGAAAGTGCCGCGCCGGTCGGGCGAACTCGTCCTGGGCGGCGATCAGCTGCAGCTCGCGGGTGCCGGCCCGCCGGGTCTCGGCGATCACCGCGAAGATGGCGGCGGCCGCGTGGCCGAGCGCCCCGGGCACCGCCTGGATCGACCCGCCTTCCTTCATGTAGAAGGCGAGGAACAGCGCCGCGAGCGCGTCGCCCGCCCCGTTGGGCGCTGGGTCCATCTGGAGGAAGGGCGTCACCACCCGCGAAGCCGCCTGTTCCGTCACCGCCAGCATCTCGATTTGGTCCGCCGCCGTCGCGTCGTGCTTCAGGCTCGTGACCAGTACGACCTTGGGGCCGAGCGCGAGGGCGTGGCGCGCGGCGGCCACGGCGTGCGCGAGACTGCTCACCTCGACGCCCGTGAGCAGCTCCAGCTCGAACTGGTTGGGGGTGATGATGTCGGCCGCGGGCACGGCCCGCTGGCGCATGAAATCCGGGAGGTCCGGGCGCACGAAGACCCCCTGCGCGACGTCGCCCATGACCGGGTCGCAAGCATAGAGCGCTGCGGGGTTCTCCGCGCGCACCCGGGCCACCGCATCGAGGATCACGGCGCCCAGTCCGGCGTCACCCATATAGCCCGAGAGCACGGCGCCGCAGCCGCCCAGCACGCCGCGCTCGGCCATACCCGCGACCAGCTCGGCGACGTGGGCGGCCTCGAACACCTGGCCGCGCCATGAGGGATAGCCGGTGTGGTTGGAGAACTGCACGGTGTTGATCCGCCAGACCTCGAATCCGAGGCGCTGCAAGGGGAAGGCTGCCGCCGCATTGCCGACATGTCCGTAGGCGACGTGCGACTGGATCGAGAGAATGGACATGGACAGAAAATGCGGTCCCCGGCTGTGACCGCCGCACTTTGCCACAGGCGGTCCAGCGTTTATAGTCCGCGGCCGGATCCCAAGGCAGGAACAAGGGGAGAGAGGCCATGGACAAAGCCGCCCGGCCGCGCCGTTCCGTTCTCTATATGCCCGGCTCCAACGCGCGTGCACTCGAAAAGGCCCGCGGCCTGCCGGCCGATGCGCTGATCCTCGACCTCGAGGACGCGGTTGCTCCCGAAGCCAAGGCTCTGGCGCGCCGGCAGGTCGTCGAAGCCGTGAAGGCCGGTGGCTACGGCAAGCGCGAGCTGGTCGTGCGCATCAACCCGCTCGATTCGCCCTGGGGCCACGAGGACCTAACCGCCGTCGCGACCAGCGGCGCCGACGCGGTCCTCCTGCCCAAGGTGGAGAGCGCGGCCATGGTCCACGATCTCGAAATGCAGATGGTCGGCGCCGGCGCGCCGGACGACATGGACATCATGTGCATGATGGAAACGCCGCTCGGCATGCTCCATGCCGAAGCGGTCGCCTCGGCCAGCAAGCGGTTGTCCTGTCTGGTCATGGGCACCTCGGACCTGGTCAAGGAATTGCAGGCCAGCCACACGGATGCGCGCCTGCCGGTGCTCACCTCGCTCGGCCTTTGCCTGCTCGCCGCTCGCGCCTTCGGCCTGGCCATCGTCGACGGGGTGCACCTCGATTTGCAGGACGACGAGGGTTTCGCCGAGGCCTGCCTCCAGGGCCAGGAGCTCGGCTTCGACGGCAAGACGCTCATCCACCCCAAGCAGGTCGCCAAGTCCAACGAGGTCTTCGCGCCCTCGCCGGAGGAGGTTGCCTGGTCGCACAAGATCATCGAGGCCCACGCCGCCGCCGCCGCCGCGGGCCAGGGCGTCGTGGTGGTCGACGGCAAGCTGATCGAGAACCTGCACGTGGCGAGCGCGCAACGCCTGGTCGCGCTGGCCGAGGCCATCGAGGAGCTGGAGCAGGCCGGCTGATGTCCAAGACCGTGGCCGGCAATTTTTTCGAGGACTTCGCGCTCGGCCAGGAAATTCGCCACGCCACGCCGCGCACGGTTACGGCGGGCGACCAGGCGCTCTATACCGCGCTCTACGGCGCGCGCTTCGCCGTCCATTCCTCAGACGAGTTCGCCCGCACGCTCGGCTATCCGCGCGCGCCGCTCGACGACCTGCTCGTGTTTCATGTGGCCTTCGGCAAGACCGTGCCGGATATCTCGCGCAACGCGGTGGCCAACCTGGGCTATGCGGCCTGCGAATTCGGCGCTCCGGTCTATCCCGGCGATACGATCACCGCCTCGAGCGAGGTGATCGGGCTCAAGGAGAACTCCAGTCGAAAGACCGGCGTCGTCTACGTGCGCTCGGCCGCCGTCAACCAGCGCGGTGAAACGCTACTCGACTACGTGCGCTGGGTCATGGTGAACAAGCGCGATCCGAAGTCGCCGGCGCCAAAGGCGGTCGTCCCCGACCTGCCCGAGTCATTTCCGGTCGAGGACCTGGCGGCGCCCGACGGGCTCGATTTCGCCAAATATGACCCCGGGCCCGCCGGCAGTCGACATGTCTGGGACGACTATGCGGTGGGTGAGCGCATCGACCACCAGGACGGCATGACGATAGAAGAGGCCGAACACCAGTTGGCGACCCGCCTCTACCACAACACGGCGCGGGTCCACTTCAACCAGCATGTCGAGAAGGACGGCCGCTTCGGCCGGCGCATCGTCTACGGCGGACACGTCATCTCGATCGCCCGGGCGCTCAGCTTCAACGGGCTGGCCAATGCCTGCCGGATCGCCGCGATCAACGGCGGCACCCACAGCGCGCCCGGCTTCGCGGGCGACACGATCTATGCCTGGTCGGAGGTGTTGGGGAAGTTCGAGCTGTCGCACCGGGCCGACCTGGGTGCGCTCCGCCTGCGCACCGTGGCGACCAAAGACCGGCCATGTACGGACTTTCCGTACAGGGATGCCAAAGGAAAGTACGATCCGGCCGTCATCCTCGATCTCGACTATACGGTGCTCATCCCGCGGCGATGTTGGGTGCCATCGGTTTCCAGCGGTACAAACTAGACGCCCTAGATATTGTGAACTCTTCTAGCCCACCCACAAAATTTAGTTGACAGATCGAGTCGCGGCCCATAAGAAATGAGGCGCCGGGTTCGAGAGATCGCTCTCTCGACAGTGCCCTGGAGGACACGGACCCCGACGCCTCGTGGAGCCGGTGAGGGCTCCCGCACAGGAAGGCGGCGGGGTCTTTTTTTGCGTTCTCCGCCCGACCACGGCCCCGGCAGGACCCACGTCGGTGGCGAGGAACGGCGACCTCGAGAGGCGAACCTCCCGGAAGCCGCGACCCTGCGGCCGGCTCCGCCGGGCGACCCTCGAACCTCTCCGGTGGCGTTCGGACCATCGGCGCGAAGGCAGGCTTCGCCGCAACGATCTCGAACGCTCCGTCGACCGAGCCGCCTGGGCTGGAGGGCCCCGGCGGGAGGCACCCGATGCTTCCGCGGAAATCCGAGGATTTCCCCAAGGTCCTCAAGCTCTCCGGCACGGTCCCGAAGGACCTGCCGTTGAACCCGAGGGGCCCCTTGGAACCCGGAGGACCGCCGCCAAGGTCCCGAAGGACTTGGTGGGATCCCGAAGGTCCCGGAAACACCCAGCCTCCTCAAGACCCCCGAAAGGGCCTCTCGTCCGACCGGCCCGCCTCTCCCGCGCAGGGCGGAGGGCGGGATCCACCGGAAGGCCAAGGGCGGGAATGCCCGGCAGTCGCCTTCCGGGCCGACGGTCTGGGCATGGGCCCGGGGGAGACCCTCCGGGCCGGCCCCGCGTCCACCGAAATGGACCCGCCGGCCTCGCCAAACCACGGTCCTCCGTGAGGAGGTCCGCGATCCCCGGGAGCCGTCTCCGCGTGACCCGCCGTCGCTCCAATCGGACGCCGCTCCGGGCCGAAGCCCGTCACGGAGCCCGCCTTCGCGGGCGGCTCGCGCATCGCCAGCATCCCGGCGCTTTCGCGTGCCCGAACAGGGTCGCCGAGCGGTCGTTTCCTGGCAATATGAAATCCCGCTCCAAAGTAATTTTCTTGTGCATAACTTGGATCACATTTCACAATGTTGCGCGAGTTTCCCCACAACTTTATCCACAATTCCGCATCGCACAATCTCCGCTCCTAGCCGACCCCCTAGGGATTGGGGCCTGTGCATCTCCGCCTACTGCGTCATGGGGGTCATATTGCGGTGCAGTAAGGGCTCGCCCTTTGGGCGGGCCGGTGTCGTTGACTCCTCCGGTCACGGAGGCTAAATGATCCAAGTCAATCGGGTTCGCATCTTCCTGCGGCCATCCGTATCGACGGGGGCTCGAAAGGCCCTCTGGGGGAAGGCGGGTTCATGTCCAGCGATAACCGGCCCCTGTCGCCTCACCTGCAGGTCTACCGGCCGCAGCTGACCTCGGTGCTGTCGTTCCTGCACCGTATGACGGGCGTGGCGCTGACGCCGGGGACGTTACTGCTGCTCTACTGGCTGGCCGCCGCGGCGGCCGGGCCCGAGGCCTTCGCCACGGCGCAGGCCCTGATCGGCTCCATTATCGGCCGCCTGCTGCTGCTCGGCTGGTCCTTCGCGCTCTTCTATCACCTCTGCAACGGCATCCGGCACCTGTTCTGGGACGCCGGCTATGGCCTCGAGCTGCCCGATCTCTACCG
Source organism: uncultured Kiloniellales bacterium (assembly GCA_947259625.1). Taxonomy (GTDB): domain Bacteria; phylum Pseudomonadota; class Alphaproteobacteria; order Kiloniellales; family JAKSDN01; genus CAMYKD01. The sequence continues at coordinate 6,627 of CAMYMY010000198.1, forward strand.
CTCCGGTTGGTTGATGGTGTTCGCCGCCTGCGCGCTCACCCTGGGCAGCTGGATACTGGGCTATGCCATGCGGAGCGGCGCCTGGTGAGCCGGCGCTCGCCGCTCGGCCGGGTGCGCGGCCTGGGCTCCGCCAAGGAGGGCGCGGGCCACTGGTGGGGGCTGCGCTTCTCCGCGCTGGCCTTGATCCCGCTCACCCTGTGGTTCGCCGCCTCGGTGGCGGTCATGAGCGGCGCCGGCTACGAGACCGTGCGGGCCTGGGCCGCCTCCCCTCTGGTGGCCGGCCTGCTGCTCCTGCTGATCGTCGCCGTCTTCTATCACGGCGCCCGGGGGCTCCAGGAGGTGATCGAGGACTACGTGCCGCGCAAGAGCGTGAAGTTCACCGCCATTCTCGCGGTCCAGGCCGCCTCCATCGTGCTCGGGCTGACCGGCGTGCTTTCGGTCCTGCTGCTGTTGTTCAGGGTGTGACTCCATGACCACGGCCTACGAGATCATCGACCACACCTATGACGTCGTCGTCGTTGGCGCCGGCGGGGCCGGTCTGCGCGCGACCCTGGGCCTGGCCGAGGCCGGCCTGAAGACCGCCTGCATCACCAAGGTGTTTCCGACCCGCAGCCATACCGTGGCGGCCCAGGGCGGCGTCTCGGCGGCGCTCGGCAACATGGGCGAGGACGACTGGCGCTGGCACATGTACGACACGGTCAAGGGCTCGGACTGGCTGGGCGACCAGGACGC
>CAMYMY010000199.1 GCA_947259625.1 uncultured Kiloniellales bacterium
CGTGTGAGAGGTTGAAGTGAGCGGCCTCGGCGCATGCAAATACGAGGGTTGCGCCGGACTGGCCGGCGCCGAGCCTCAAGCATGGGAGACCGCTCATGAAGAAGGATACGCTCTACGTTGGACTGGATACAGACAAGAAATGGATCGACATATCGGTTGCGGATCCGCTGCCCGGCGGCGAGGTGCGCTACTTCGGCAAGATCGCGAACCAGGCTACGTCGCTGGATCGTGTGCTCAAGCGTCTGGGCAAGGAGGCGCGTACGCTTGTCGTGTGTTACGAGGCCGGTCCCTGCGGCTACGGCATCCATCGTCGGCTGGACGGCAGGCCGGGCGTGAGCTGTCAGGTGATCGCGCCGTCGCTGACGCCGCGCCGCCCCGGGGACCGGGTCAAGACCAACCGGCGCGACAGCTTGACCTTGGCCAAGCTGCTGCGGGCCGAAGAGCTGACGCCGATCTGGGTGCCCGATGCGGCGCACGAGGCGATGCGCGATCTGATCCGGGCGCGCGGTGCCGCGGTATCGGACCGGGGGCGCTGCCGGCAACGCATCGGCGGCTTTCTGCTGCGCCAAGAGATCGGCTACCTCGGCAAGCCCTGGAGCAAGAAGCACCGTCTCTGGCTGGGCCGGCTGGCGTTTGCCGCGGCGGCGCATCGCCTGATGTTCGCCGAGCTTCTGGATGCCCTCGATCAGGCCCAGGCGCGGCTCGATCGGCTGGTCGAGCACATCGCGGAGCTGTGGCCCGCGTGGTCCCTGGCCTGGCTGGTCGAGGCGCTGCAGGCGTTGCGCGGCTATGGCTTGATCAACGCCGTGACGGTGGTGGCGGAGATCGGCGATCCGCGGCGCTTCGACAGCCCGCGCCAGCTGATGGCCTTTGTCGGCCTGGTGCCGAGCGAGCGCTCGAGCGGCGAGAGCGTGCGCCGTGGCGGCTTGACCAAGACCGGCAACGGGCGCGCTCGCAAGGCGCTGATCGAGGCGGCCTGGACCTACGCACGGCCGGCCAAGAGGCCCAAGGCGGCGGCGGTCCGGCAATCGGCCGAGGTCCGGGCTATCGCCGACAAGGCTCGCCATCGCCTGAGCGCGCGCTATCGCAAGCTGCATGGGCGCGGCAAGCTCGCCCAGGTCGCGGTCGCCGCGGTCGCCCGCGAGCAGCTCGGCTTCCTCTGGGCTATCGCCCGGGCCGCCGGGCCCGGCCGGGGCTGAGCCCGGGCCAGCCCATAGGACACGACCGCGGCGCCGGCCGGCCCAGGCCGACCGGCATCCAAGCAACAGCCGAAGGAGCTCCGCCCAAGCCCACCATCGCCGGTGCATCATTCTGGGAGCGGGTTGCAGGTCAGGGGAACCCTCGGCCTCATCCAGGAGTGGCGTCAAGCCCATACTCGATCTCAGTGCGAGGCAGCCCCGCGACGAACCCATGGTCATGTCGGTCCCAACCCACGTATCAGAGATGGATCAACCGTCGCAGCCAATGCCCGCTCCCAGGCCCATGCACCGGCCCCGTCAACCAACCAACCCGCCGCGCCCGCGGCGTGAAAAAAACTGCGCCCACATCTTGCAAAAACGGACATCAGAGGATGAGGGCCGTCGGTAAACCAAAGCACCACCCCTCATGCTGAGCGTGTCGAAGCATGAAGGCCGCCTGGCAAAGCTATGACCACGGCTGACAGCCAGCGCGTCGCCGGGGTGCTCATGGCCGGGGGACTGTCGCGGCGCATGGGCGGCGGCGACAAGTGCCTGAGGCCCTTGGCCGGCCGGCCGATCCTGGCACGGATCATCGAGCGGGTGCGCCCCCAGGTCGGCCCCCTGGTGCTCAACGCCAACGGCGATCCGGGGCGCTTCGAGGCCTTCGGCCTGCCGGTGGCGGCCGACGTGGTCGAGGGCTTCGCCGGGCCGCTGGCCGGCGTGCTGACCGGGCTCGAATGGGCGGCCGAGCACGCGCCGGACTGCCGCTGGCTGGCCAGCTTCGCCTGCGACGCGCCCTTCCTGCCGCCGGACCTCGTGGCACGCCTTCTGGCCGCCGTCGAGCACGAGGGCGCGGAGCTGGCCTGCGCCGCCTCCCTGGGCCGGCCGCACCCGGTCTTCGGGCTCTGGCCACTCGGCCTCAAGGACGACCTCGCCCGGGCCATGCGCGAGGAGGCAGTCCGCAAGGTCGACATCTGGACCGCGCGCTACCGGCTGGCGACGGTCGACTTTCCCGAGTCCGAGACGGGCGCGGGGCCGCTCGACCCCTTCTTCAACACGAACCGCCCCGAGGACCTCGAACAGGCCGAGCGCTTCGCCGCGGATTGAGACCCCGTTCGGGATGTCTTGGCCCGATACGCAGCCTTGTGGCCTCAGGGAACCGATCTAGAAATCATGCCGGGCTGTGAAATAAATATCATTCTCAGATCAACAACTGGAATACATAATCACAATATACATGATATATATAAATTATGAAAAATTGTATTCACCTACTTGTGATTGCAATCAACCACGTATACATAATATAAAATGCCCGTTACAATTATTTCTTGTCTCCGAAGTCACAATTATTTAACATTGCAGATGCAATATTAAACCCAGGATGTGATTATGCGAGCGGACTCTCGATCTCCGGTCGACTCGGGGACGAGATCGAAAACGAGGCGCTTGGGGGTTCGATGAACAGGGATTATTTGAACCACTACAGGGAGTTCGGCTACGCGGTGGTGCGCGGCGTCTTCGCGGTGGACGAGATCCGGGAGCTGGCCACCGCCTTCGACCGGGTCTACGCCCAGGGCCTGGCCCATGGCGCCAGCTTTCGCCATCAGAACGTCTTCTACCAGGTCGCCCCCGACCCGAAGCTCGGGCCGATCGTGCGTTTCGTGCAGTGGCCCGCCTATTTCGACGACGTGTTCGAGCGCTTTCGCCTGGACCCGCGCATGTGGCACATTCTGGCGCCGCTCCTCGGCCAGGACCTCAAGCAGATCATCAACCAGCTGCACTGGAAGCCGCCCGGCGCCGGTAACGTCGAGTTCGGCTATCACCAGGACATCCGCTTCCGCCGGCCGCGCTCGGCCTACCGCCTCCCGGAGAGCTCCTACGTCCAGACCGGGATCGCCGTGGACCCGCACCGCAAGGACAACGGCCCCATGATCGTCTTTCCGGGCAGCCACAAGCTCGGCGAGCTGAACCTTGGCAGCGAAGGCCGGGTCATGGACACCCCCATGAGCGACGAGGATATTGCCCGGGCGGGTCTCGACCCGGCCTCGAGGGTCGAGCTGATCCTGGAACCGGGCGACGTGGCGTTCTGGAACCTATTTACGGTGCACGGCTCCGGAGCGAATACCTCGGCCGTCGACCGGCGCTTCTACCTCAACGGCTATGTCGCGGCGGAGCACTGCGACCGGGGCGAATGGGCCTTCAAGGGCGGCGAGCCCTGCGCCCTCGGCGAGCCGGTCCTGGTCCACTACGAGGAGCTCCACAGCCGCCCCGAACCCCACTACGTCGATGCCGGTTAGGCAAAGCTAGCTGCTGCCCGAGGCGAGGATCCGCCGTACCAGGGCGAGGTCCGCGGGTTTGTCGACGTCGATGGGCGCGGTCGGAAACGGTAACTTGAGCGCCTTGGTCCGGACCTTCATGACCCGCGACGCGCGCGCGAAGGCGTCGTCGAGGGTGAGCCGGCCGAGCAGGAACAATACCAACGACCCGAGGCCGAAGGTGGCCACGAGGCGCCAGGGGCGCTTGCGGTGGCGCTCGGCCGCGGCCCAGAAGCGGACCGCCCCGAGGCCGGCCTCGCCCGTCAGGGCATAGAGATTGCAGCCGGAATACCGCCCATCGCGAAAGCGCAGGAAGGTCCGCTGGGTGGTCGGAACGGCCTCCCGGACAACGGTCTCCGAGGCCAAGGCCGTCGTCAGATCGGCGTCCGAGGCCAGGGCCCCGGCGCAGAAGTGCTCGACCATCCCGGGGGTGAGCAGGGGGTTGTCCGCCGTCGCGATCAGCAGGGGATAGGGGCTGCCCAGGGTCTCGACGGCGCGCAGCACGCTCACGCTCGTCGTCGGGCCGCTCGTCAGCACCGTGATGCGGCCGGCCGCGACGGCTTCGGCGACCGGCGCCAGGGCCTCGAGCACCTCGGGCGCCTCGATCGAGATGGCGATGGCGCCGATCGAGGGGCTGGCGGTCAGGGCCTCCACGACACGGACCAGCATCGGGGTCCCCACCACGTCGACCAGACACTTGTGGCTGATCCCCTCGCTTCTCGCGACCGGGTCGGCCGCGCCGCGCGAGGCGGCCAGGATCAAGGCGGTGAAGCGCCGGCCGGCGCTGGACTGGGTCGCTCCGCTCAAGCGAGGGCCTTTTCGTAGATCCGGTAGGTCTTGTAGGGCACCCCGCCGGCCGCCTCGATGACCTTGCGGGCCGGCAGGTTGTCCTCGAGCACCCAGGAGAGCTCGGCGCCCTTGTAGCCGGCCCGCCGGACGTTCTCGTGGACCTTCTCGATGACCGTGTAGGCCAGCCCCGCGCCCATCGCGCCCCCCTGGTATTTCTTGCGCACCCCCATGAGCGGCATCCGTACCCTGGTGATCTTGCCGGCCTTCAGCCGGTAGAGCAGCTTGGCCCAGCCGAAGGGCAGGAGCGCGCCGTCCAGGTCGGCCATCGCTTCGTTGAGATCGGGCAGGGCGAGCGCGAAGGCGGCCGGATCGCCGTCGATCTCGACGATGCAGACGAAGTCCTCCCGGATCAGGGGTTTCATGTCCTTGGCGATCTTGGCGATCTCCACCTCGGAGAAGGGGATGAAGCCCCAGTTGTTCGACCAGGCGTCGTTGAAGACCTCCAGCACCGCCTTCAGGTCCCGGCCGAACTGCGATTTCCGCAGCCGGCGAACGGTCACGTTCGGCCTCTTGGCCAGGTTGTCGACCAGGCGCCGCACCGCGCGCGGCACCGACTTGGCCGCGACCACGTCGAAATCATAGGCGATGAGGTCCCTGACCTTGGCGTAGCCCTGGTGCTCCAGGCGCGGGCCATAGTAGGGCGGCGCGTGGCCCATCATGAGCGACGGCGGCCTCTCGTATCCTTGGATCAGCAGGCCGGATTCGTCGTTGATCGACAGGCTGAAGGGGCCGCGCGCGGCGCGCATGCCCCGGTCCCTGAGCCAGTCCTCGGCGGTCCGCAGCAGGCCCGCGAAGGTCTCGCCGTCGTCCTCGGCCTCCAGGAAGCCGAAATGTCCGCAGGCGTCCTGGTGCTGGCTGAGCGCGGCCTGATCGATCTGGGCGCTGATCCGGCCGACCGGCTCGCCGCCCCGTCGCGCCAGCCAGAACCGCACCTCGGCATGGTCGAAGAAAGGGTTGGCGGCGGGATCCAGGTGCTGGCGCCGCTCGAACACGAGCGGCGGCACCCACTGGGGATCGTCCCGGTAGATCCGCCAGGGCACGCGGATGAAGCGGTTCAGATCGGCCTTGTTCCGGACCTGGACGATCTCGACCGCCGAAGTACCGGATGCCCGCTGCTCGCCCGCCGGGGCCGGTCGGGACTCAGGTAGCGCCATGGCCTTCCCTCGCCAGCGCGTCGTCCCCCTCTGCTTCGGTCATGTCCGCCACCCAGGGATAACGCTTCCGCTCCTGTCCGGTGTAGCCGAGATTCCGGGCTGTGGGGCTGCGCGGCACGGCGCCGGGCTTGCCGTAGTAGGTGCCGAACACGTGGTCCCAGATATTGCTGGTGATGCCGAAATTGCCGGTCTCGTTGTGAAAGTGATGCGCCAGATGAAGCCGCTTGATCCGTTGCAGGTAGCGCAGTCTCGGCTTGTAGGACAGGTGCTGGATGCAATGGCCGTACTCGTAGAAGCAGATGATCACGAAGCCGGCGGCGAGGCCGGCTGGTATGCCGGGCAGTCCGGCCGCGAGCCAGCCGATCGGGGCGGTGACCAGCACGATGATCGGCAGGGTCGTGTGCAGGGCACCGAACAGGACCGATAACTCGTTGGGGTTCTGGTGGTGGTCGAAATGGATGCGTTTCCAGAGCGCCGCGGTCCGCGGCGACTTGTAAAGCCAGCGCCCGTGCAGCAGGAAGCGGTGCAGCAGGTACTCGACCAGGGGATAGACCAGAAAGCACAGCCCTGCAGCAAGAATCAGCGGCAACGGGGCCTCCATCAGATAGAGAGCCGCGCCGACGCAGACCGCAAACAGCAGGAGATAAACCTGGATCGCGGGATAGGTGAAATAGGCTTTCACCAGATCGCCGAGGGTCATTCTGTCGAGAAGGTAGTCTTGCTTGAGCCAGCTCTTGTATCCGATATACACGTATTCACCCGATGTTTCCGTGATGTCGCCACGCCGTGACTGTTCCAGCCAGTCGTCCGCCAGAATCGATGGACCAGGAACGCCTGCCCTTGGCGATGCCGCACGACGGCGGCGCAGGTCCCGGTCTCGGCGTCCCGCCGGGCCGATCCACCGATCGCGCGTCCTTTTAACCGATCTCAAGGGATTATCCTAGTATCGTTCGACACCCGTTGCGCCGGTCGTACGCCCTGCGGAGCGGCCTTTGGCGTGCCTTTTGCCTGGTGCGCTTTCTCGACCACGGCGCATATGGCGCCGGCCCGATCGGCACGGGCCGCCGCACGAAAGGCCTGTTTTCGGCCGGTCCGGCACGCTAAACCTAGCCTCGCCAAGGAACGCCCCCCGCTGGCAGAGGGCACTCATAGGGCACGCAAGCAGACGGCATGATCAACACCATCGATCGTTACATCCTGCGGCAGGTCATCGTGACGTCGGCGGCGATGATAGGTGTTGCGCTGGCAGTCCTGCTGTTGGAGCGGCTGCTCCGAATCCTCGAACGCGCGGTCAACGCGGACGCGGTTCTCGGCTACGTGTCCCGGATGCTGGTGACCCTGATCCCGCACTACCTAGGAGTCTCCCTACCGCTCGCCTTCTTCCTCGGCGTCATGTTGACCTTCAACCGCTTGAA
>CAMYMY010000200.1 GCA_947259625.1 uncultured Kiloniellales bacterium
GCCAAGGCAGGCTCTGAAGCCAAGGCAGGCTCTGACGTCAAGGCAACGTCCCAGACCGAACCCGCGACCCAGGCAAGATCCGAGCTTCAAGTGCCCGGCACCGGGGTCGAGACCAAGGCAGAGGTTCAAGGGGCGCTGAAAACAGGGACGAAGCCCAAGGTTGTGGCCAAGCCGCGACCGCGGGCCAAGGCGGTGATCCAGCCAAAGCCCAAGGCGGTGCCCGAGACTAAGGCCGAGGCCGAGCCGGTGCCCGCCCCAAAGCCCAAGGTCGCGGCCGAACCGCGACCGCAGGCCGAGGCAGTGCTCGAGACCAACACGGATGCCAAAGTGGCGGCCAAGCCGCGGCCGCAGACATCCGAGGCCAAAGCGAAGCCCGTGGTTACGACTGAACCATCGGTTGCGGAAGGGCCCTCCGCCAGTCCGCAGGCCGCACCGAAACCCGAAGCGCCACCTGCGTCGGAACTCGCAGCGACCCAGACCGCAGCCCTAAAGCAGGACGGCGAGGGGTTGGCGGACCCCAAGGCGAAGGGGGTTTTTCGAATCTGGCTGGCCTCGGCCCGGAACAAGGCCACGGCGACCAAGCTGTGGCAGACGGTCCGGGATCGCCATCCGGAAGTCTTTGCCGGAGTCGAAGTCACCTTTGCCGAAGTCAAACTCGGCGACCAGACCTTGGTTCGTGTTCTGGCCGGGCCCTTGGCCAGTGTGCAGTCGGCCGAAGGTCTCTGCGAGCGTCTGCGCGGCGCGGAGCCGGACGCGTTCTGCAAGGTGCGGTCCGACTGAATATCGGCGAGCGCCGGGCGCGCCGCCATTCCGTTGGAGGATTTCATGAACGAGAGCGCAGTATTTAAGGCGCGGCTCGGCACCGGCCGGCCGGCGGTGGGCTGCTGGCTCCATCTGTTCTCTCCGCTGGCCGCCGAGGTCGTGGCACAGGCTGGCTACGACTGCGTGATGATCGACCTGGAACACGGTGCCGGCAGTCTGATGGACGCCGTCTTCCTAATGCACGCGGTCCAGGGCCGGGCCTGCGCGCCTTTGATGCGCGTGCCGGCGAACGACCCCGTATGGCTCAAGCGCGCGCTCGACACCGGGGTCGCCGGGGTCATGATTCCGGCGGTCAACGATGCCGCCGAGGCCGAGGCCGCGGTTGCCGCTTGCCGCTATCCGCCGCAGGGCCGACGCGGCATGGCGCCGACCATCGTGCGCGCCTCCGCCTATGGCGCCGACTGGCGGGAGTATGTCGAGCGAGCAGCGAAGGACTTGCTGGTGGTTTGCCAGATCGAGACGGCGGAGGGCGTCCGGAATGCGGCTGAAATCGCAGCGGTCGAGGGCCTCGACATGGTGTTTCTGGGCCCCTTTGACCTCTCGGCGGCCCTCGGGCGGATGGGCGAGCCGGATCATCCCGAGGTGCGCACCCGTATCGACCGGGTCGAGCAGGCGGCCAAGGCGGCCGGCAAACGTCTGGGCGGGATCCCGACGCCGGGCCGTACGGCCGAGGCTCTGTTCGCCGCCGGCTACGACCTGGTTCTGGCCGATTTCGACGTGCTGCTGCTCCGCGATGCGGCGCGCGACGGCGTGGCGCGGCTGCGCGCCGCCATGGCCCCGGAGACTGGGGCTCGGGGTGACGAGTCCGGCAAGGGTTAGGCTTCCTGGACGATCGAACGGCGCGAAGCGACCGGCGACAGCATGCCGCCGGACGTTTATGGTAGGATTCGTGACCGTGAGGGCCGATTCGCCATGCCGGAATCCGCATCAGAAACCACGACGGAATCCCGGGACCAACGAGCGCTGCTGAGCGTCGCCGAAATGTCGCGCGCCGATGCCGCGGCGATCGCCGGCGGCGTGCCGGGCAGCGTGCTGATGGAAAACGCCGGGCGGGCGGTGGCCGAGGCGGTCTTGGCCCGCTGGGATCCCCGGCCGATTCTGGTCTGCTGCGGGCCGGGCAACAATGGCGGCGATGGTTTCGTCGCGGCGCGCCACCTGGTCGAAGCCGGCTGGCCGGTCCGCCTGGCCCTGCTGGGGGACAGGGCCCGCCTGAAGGGAGGCGCCGCGCAGCACGCGGCCCTATGGCAGGGCGAGGTCTTGCCGCTCGACGAGGCCCTGCTGGACGGTAGCGAACTGATCATCGACGCCCTGTTCGGAGCCGGGCTGAGCCGCCCGCTGGACGGCGTTGCGCGCCGTGTGGTCGAAGGGATGAGCGCGCGGGGCCAGCCGGCGGTCTCAGTCGATGTGCCCAGCGGTCTGGCCGGCGACAGCGGCACGGTTCTGGGCGAGGTTGCGGTGCGGGCGGCGCTCACCGTGACGTTCTTCCGCAAGAAGCCCGGCCACCTGCTGCTTCCGGGCCGGGAGCAATCGGGCGAGTTGGTGGTGGCGGACATCGGGATCCCAGACTCGGTTCTCGAGACGATCGCTCCCCAGACCTGGGAGAACGACCCGGACCTGTGGGCCAGCGGCTTTCCGCGCCGCCGGATGGGCGACCACAAATACCACTTCGGCCACGCGCTGGTGCTGGGCGGCGCGACCATGACCGGCGCGGCCCGCCTGGCGGCACGCGCGGCGCTGCGGGCCGGGGCCGGACTGGTCACCGTCGCCTGCCCGCGCGAGGCGCTCGCGATCTACGCGCTGTCCATGGCCAGCATCATTACCCAGCCGCTCAATGGCGATCAGGACTTCAGCCGCCTCCTGGAGGACCTTCGCCGCAACGCCGTGCTGCTCGGCCCGGGCAACGGGGTGACCGCGAAGACCCGGGATAGGGTGCTGGCTGCCTTGCGCGACGGCGTCAGGATTGTCGTGCTCGACGCGGACGCGCTTACCGTATTCCAAGACGACCCCGACGTTCTATTCGAGGCGATCGCGGGACCCTGTGTCCTGACGCCCCACGAAGGCGAGTTTGCCCGCCTCTTTCCCGACCTGGACGACGACAAGCTGACGTGCGCCCGCGCCGCGGCGGCCCGGAGCGGAGCCGTGGTCCTCGTCAAGGGCGCCGACACGGTGATCGCTGCGCCCGGGGGAGCGGCCGTCATCAATGCCAATGCGCCGCCGGACCTGGCGACAGCGGGTGCCGGGGATGTGCTCGCCGGCCTCGTGCTGGGCCTCGTCGCCCAGGGTATGTGGCCTTTCGAGGCGACCTGTGCCGCCGCCTGGTTGCACGGTGAGATAGCAACGGATTTGGGACCGGGTCTGATCGCCGAAGATCTTCCGGACGCGCTTCCCAAGGCGCTCCGTTCGTTGTCCAGAAAATAACATAAAATCAACTATTTAAAGGGCCTCTCCTTAACTCGACGTTAACCCGAACCTTCTACACTCAGGAATGGTTCTAACGAATCCGGATGATAACCGGTCGAGATTAGGGAACGAGGCCATGATTTCAGAGACGGTGGGTCAATTCTTCCGACCGATATTCCGGCCAAGCGAGAAGCCCGAGATCGAGCGCCGGGAAGTGCGGATCGGCGGCACATATCGCCACAAAGGTCCGGGAAACGTCGTCGAGACTGCCAAAGTGATCGATGTCGGGCCCGACGCCATGGGCATTCCACATGTGCGCTATGAAGTCGAAGTTGCGCAGCGCCGCGTGCGGCAAACCCGATTCGCATCGGTCAGAACGCTCAATCTCGAGACCTTTATGGATCATTTCGTCGAGCTCGCAGGCGCCTGAATTCCACCGAGGAACTGGGCGCATGTCGCCGTTGCCCGTGTTGCGTTGGGGTCTGGAGCTGTAATGGTTTCGGAACTTTGTGTGTTTTCAGTATATTATCTGAATAATTTCCGACATCAGAATAACAGTCTATGGCGACCGCCCTTGTTGGGTGCTTGAGAACCCGCACGTCCTGGCCAAATATGTGCACGTGGCTATAGAGGGGCGGCATTCATGGCGGAGCTTGTGACCCCAAGACCGGGCAGCGGTCTACCCGACAAGAGCGCAGGTAAGCTCGCATGCCTGAGGGCATTGGAGAAGAAGGTGCTGTGGCTCGCCGCCTGGATGATCCATAACGCCAATCATTTGCGCAATAGTCGCGACGGCCTCAAGGTCGGCGGTCACCAGGCATCCTGCGCTTCAATGGTCACCCTGATGACCGCGCTTTATTTCGACGTCCTGCGTCTTGCGGACCGGGTCGCCGTCAAGCCGCACGCGAGCCCGGTCTTTCATGCCATTCAGTACCTGTTCGGCAACCAAAGCCGCGAAAAGCTGGAGGGATTTCGCGCCTTGGGAGGTGCCCAGTCCTACCCCTCCCGGACCAAGGACGTGGATGACGTGGACTTCTCGACCGGATCGGTCGGGCTCGGCGTCGCCATGACCAGCTTCGCCAGCTTGGTGCAGGACTATGTGCGGCTCAAGCGCTGGGCCCCCGAGGGCCTTCCAGAGGGCCGCATGGTAGCCCTGGTCGGCGACGCGGAACTCGACGAGGGAAACATCTACGAGGCCCTGCTCGAGGGTTGGAAACACGATCTGCGGAACACCTGGTGGATTATCGACTACAACCGCCAGAGCCTGGATGCCGTAGTCAGGGACCGCCTGTTCGGACAGATCGACCAGTTGTTCCGGAACATGGGCTGGAACGTCGTCACCCTGAAGTACGGCAAGAAGCTCGAGTCCGCCTTCGAGCTGCCGGGCGGCGGGGCGCTCAGGCACTGGATCGATGATTGCCCGAATTCGCTCTATTCGGCGCTCACCTTTCAGGGCGGGGCCGCATGGCGCCGGCAGCTCTTGGCCGACGTCGGCAATGCGGCCGGCATGAAAGAGCTGCTGGACGGGCACGACGAAGCCGCGTTGGCGGCCTTGATGACGAACCTGGCCGGCCACGACCTGGAGTCGGTTCTCGGGGCCTTTCACGGCACCCGGGACGACCGGCCGACCTGCTTCCTGGCCTATACCGTCAAGGGCTTTGGCCTGCCCTTCGCGGGCCATAAGGACAACCATGCTGGACTGATGAACCCGGACCAGATGGCCGAGTTTCAGCGCCGCAACGAGATTCCGGAGGGTGCCGAATGGGAGCCCTTTGCGGGGCTCTCCGTGACGCCCGACGAATTGAAGGCCTTTCTCGCCGAGCTCCCCTTCGCTGCGGCCGGACCGAGACGGCACAGGGCGCCGCGGGTGGCGGTACCAGCGCGGCTACCCGCGCCGAGCGGCGAGCGGCTCGCCACCCAGGAAGGGTTCGGCAAGATTCTGGCGGATGTAGCGCGCGACGACAGCGAACTGGCCGAGCGAATCGTCACGACCTCGCCGGACGTGACGGTCTCGACCAACCTCAGCGGATGGGTCAATCGGCGGGGCATCTTCGACCGGCACCCGCGGGCCGATACCTTCAAGGAGCAGAAGGTGGTCTCGGCCCAGCGCTGGGCCATGTCGCCAGACGGCCAGCACCTCGAACTCGGCATCGCCGAGAACAACCTGTTCATCCTGCTGGGCGCCCTGGGCCTGTCACACAGTCTGTTCGGGGTGCGCCTGCTGCCGGTGGGCACGCTTTACGACCCCTTCATCCAGCGTGGCCTCGACGCCCTCAACTACGCCTGCTATCAGGATGCCCGTTTCATGCTGGCGGGGACTCCCTCGGGGATCACCCTGGCCCCCGAAGGCGGCGCCCACCAGTCGGTATCGACGCCGCTGATCGGCATTGCGCAGGATGGCCTCGCCTCCTTCGAGCCGGCCTTCGCCGATGAACTCGCGGCCATCATGGCCTGGGCCTTCGACTACATGCAGCGCGACGGCAGCGGCCACTCCGGGACCGATTGGCTGCGCGACAGGGAAGGCGGCTCGGTCTATCTGCGGCTTTCGACTCGGCCCGTCACGCAACCCGATCGCGACATGAATGCGGGGCTGGAGGAAGAGATCATCGCCGGGGGGTACTGGCTGAAGCCGCCCGGGCCCGGCGCCGAATTGGCGATCGTCTATACCGGCGCCGTGGCGCCCGAGGCCATCGAAGCCCACGCCCAACTGCTCGAGGATATTCCGGGGGCGGGGCTGATGGCGGTGACGTCCGCCGACCGCTTGAACGCCGGCTGGCACGCGGCCGAGCGCGGCCGGCAGGCGGGGCACCGCTTGGCGCAATCTCAGGCTGAACGGTTGCTCTCACAGCTTGCGCCGGATGCCGGCTTGGTGACGCTGGTCGACGGCCACCCCGGCGCCCTGGAATGGCTGGGATCGGTGCGGGGGCACAGGGTGCAGGCTTTGGGCGTGGAGCATTTCGGCCAATCCGGCGATCTTCCCGACCTTTATCGCAAGTACCGGCTGGACGTAGAGGCGATCCTGGATGCGGCGGCGGCCGCTTGTCTCGGGCGCTACAGAACCTAGTCAAGAGGGACTATCGAGGGGGCTGCTGGGCCGCTTGTGGGCGCGCAAAGGCCGTGCTATACACCGGCGCCTTGCGGGGCCACGCGGGCGTGGCGGAACTGGCAGACGCGTCAGGTTTAGGTCCTGGTGAGGCAACTCGTGGGGGTTCGAGTCCCTCCGCCCGCACCACCAGACCGCCGGGTCGGCGGACGGACGGCGGTAGGCCCCTGCGGCGTATGGAAATCCGTGGACAGCAAGCAAGTTATCGGGAGACGCCGATTCGGCCATGCAGGTGACGGAAACACAGACAGACGGCCTGAAGCACGAATACAAGGTCGTCATTGCGGCGAGCGACATTGCGGAAAAAATGGCGCATCGCCTTCAGGAAATCGGCCAGCAGGTGCGCCTGCCGGGGTTCAGGCCCGGCAAGGTGCCGGTCAACATTCTCAAGCAGCGGTTCGGCTCTTCGGTCATGGGCGAGGTTCTGGAGCGGGCGGTTACCGACAGCTCGAACCAGGCGCTCACCGAGCGCGGCCTGCGGCCCGCCCTGCAGCCGAAGATCGAGATCGTCTCCTTCG
>CAMYMY010000201.1 GCA_947259625.1 uncultured Kiloniellales bacterium
AAGGCGCTGCACGAGCGGTTGCTCGGCTATTGCGGCTGACCGGGGCGCAAGGAAGACGCGGAACGAGCCCATGCGCAGGGATCGTGCGTCCCCCGCGGCCACCGCGCGGCGGATCGGCACTGCCGAGCGGACGGCCCGACGCGGCGCCGTCGCTAGCACCCATCCGGCACTTCAAGCCGTCTTGCGCCCGAATGTGGGAAAACTCACGGCATGCGCCCGCCGGCCCGTGCCACCGTGCAGCTCATCAGGGCATTTCTGCCGTAATCGACTACGTGGAGGATACTGTCATGGTCGCGGAAGTGAAATCATACCATGTCCTTTTCTACGGGAGCCCGGCCGGCTATCAAACGAATCGCGCGCAAATCCAGCTCAGCGACGGTAACCGCAAGACGCTCGCCTGGATCAGGTTCAACGATCCTGGAATGTTTTACGAGAACGACTACGAAAGCGGCGGCATCATAAGAATGCACCTGCCGTCCGCCATGTTCCAAAACGTCCTCGACGTCCTTCGGAACGAGAAGCCGGTCTACATCTACTTCGCGCAAAATCGCGGGTTCTTGTCGACATCCATGGAACCCATCGGCGAAGCGGAGTGACCAAGCGCCGCCGAGACCTCGGCTAGCCACGAGACCCACCGCCAGAGCCGGCGTGGAGGCGTGTATCGAACAGAGCCAAGGCGATTTGCCGGGGTCCGTGCCGACACCAATGCCGGAGGACCCCGGCGCCGGAGCGAAACGGTAGGAGACAGGAAATGGCCACCGTTAGAAAGGATTTCGACGCCTACAAGATCTGGTACTACAGCGGACACCCATACGAGGCGCTAGTCTATTGCTATCAGGGCAATATCTATGTCGGCAGGATCGTGTTCTTCCGCGACGACGCCGCCATTCCGCCCAACCAGAACTACACCAGCGGGCCGTCGATCCACTATCCGCTCGGCAGGTTCGACGACATCGCGGGAATCCTCAGGCACGAGAGCCCGCTCTACCTGTTCCTCAACCTGAACAACCAGATCGGCACCTTGGCGACCGACGAGCTGGAGCCGACCGGCGAAGAGGAACCCTAGACCGGCGGCGCCCGGCAGCAAGGCTGGAGTCGGTCCTTCCGCGCTCCCGAGAGGCGTCCGCCTTGCGGCCTGATCGCGCTAAAGTGACCGCTGCGCCCCGACCGGCCAGGCGATTCGGGACTCCGCTTTCCCCGCCGCTCCTGCTAGCATTTCCCCGGCATCCTGCAACGCCGTCCTGAAACCACCGGCTGAATTTTTTTGGGGAGATCCGTCATGAAACCGCTCAGCGCCGCTGCAACCTGTCTGCTCGCCCTCGCCGCGCTCTCCGGCTGCGCGTCGAGCGACCTCGGGGCGCGCCGGTCCTATGTGTCCGAAGACGAGGTGATCCAACGGCCCGGCCGCATCATCGTCCACAACATCGCCGCGACCCCGGGCGACATCGCCGGCGACTCGGCCACGGCCGGCCGCTACGAGAAGCGACCGCCGAGGAGATCGCGCTCGGCCGCGAGCTGGGCGAGCGGGTGGCGGCAAAGCTGGTAGAGGAGATCCTGGCCATGAAGATGCCGGCCGAGCGGGCCGGCAGCGGGCCGCCGCCGAAGGTGGGTGACCTCGTCATCAAGGGCGAGTTCGTATCGATCGACGAGGGCAGCCGCGTCAAGCGCATGCTGATCGGCTTCGGCGCCGGCGCGGCCGAGCTGAAGACCTTCGTCGAGGGCTACCAGGTGACGGCCACCGGCCTGCGCCCGCTCGGCTCGGCCGAGGTCGAGGCGGGCGGCGGCTATATGCCGGGTATGCTCGTGCCGGTCGGCGTCGGCGCGGCGGCCGGCCGGGCCGGAACCAGCGCGGCGGTCAGCGGCGGCATGAACGTCGCGAAGGAGCTCGGCCCCGAGAGCCTCGACGGCGCCGCCAAGCGGACCGCCGAGGAGATCGCCGAGGTGCTCAGGGAGGGGTTCAAGAAGCGCGGGTGGATCAAGGACTAGAGCTTATCCAGTCCTGGCGGTGCCAGCCCTCACCCCGGCTTCCGCTCGCGGGGATGGCGCGGCAGGCGTTCGTCGCCCGGCACCCAGGCGCGCCGGCTGGCGGTCCAGAGCTCGTCTTCCGGCGGCAGGGCGTCCGGGTCGTCCAGGGTGACCGCGGCGATGTCCAGCGCGTTCCCCTCCAGATAGCGAAACGTCAGGGTCGTGCCGCAGGCCGGGCAAAACCCGCGC
Organism: uncultured Kiloniellales bacterium; assembly: GCA_947259625.1. Classification (GTDB taxonomy): domain Bacteria; phylum Pseudomonadota; class Alphaproteobacteria; order Kiloniellales; family JAKSDN01; genus CAMYKD01. Next base: position 2,215 of record CAMYMY010000201.1, read on the forward strand.
TCGGCCTTGCCGCTCGAGCGGTACCAGAGGGGCGTTTCGGCCGGCCAGGCGACCGCCTCGGCCGGGAACTCCGCCCAGGTCACGAAGGCCGCGCCCGCCGCCATCTGGCACTGGCGGCAATGGCAGTTCGTGACGTTGTTGGGCGATCCTTCGACCCGGTAGCGGACCTTCCCGCACAGGCAGCCGCCCTCACGTGCCCCGGTCATTTCGAGTCTTTCACTCAATAGGCGACCTCGCTTCCGTCGGCGAAGACGACCCGTTTGATGCTCACCTCGGCGCGCGCGCCGCCGCTTTGAAAGGCGGCGGCCATCTTGTCGTAGGCGTCCTGCGCGAGGGCCTTGTCTTCCCAGTAATAGTAGTGGGACTTCGCGGTAACGGCCTTGGGCGCGATCTCGATCTGGAGCCTGTCGCTATCGCGGTAGAGCGTATCGCCGAAGGGATCCTTGAAGGCAAAGGCGAACTCGATGCCCGTCACCGGAACGTCGCTGTTGTTCTTGAAGCGGAAATAGGCCCGGGTGTGGGCCCCGATGGGCTTGGTCAAGCGGCTGTAGGGATAATGCTCCAGGTGCGCCCTGTAGAGTACCACGGGGCGCGACGGAACGGCCTCGGCCCTGCGCTCGGCGATCTCCGCCACGAGCGTGTCCAGGAGGTCCCGGTCGACCGTCCCGGTCCGGGCCTCCACCCGGTCGCTCTGGAAGGCCAGGACCGCGCTGCGGGTGCGCGATCCAAGCAGGCCGTCGACCGGCCCCGCATCGTAGCCGAGCAGGTTGAGCAGGCCCTGGGCCGCCCGCGTCATCAGCATGGTGGGCACGACCTCCGCGACGGCGGGGGTCTTTTCCTCGGCCAGCACCTGATTTGCAGCCGGCCCGCTCAGCGCGACCGCCAGCACCAGCGCCGGTATCAATGTGCGAAGTATCATGATCCTGACCCGTTTATCCGTGGACTTCGAGCCATCGGACCTTGAGCATGAGCCAGCCGGATTTCCATTGCAACCCGCGAGAGGGAGAGGTGGAAAAGTCCGGTCCTCGGATGGTGTTACGAAGTGACGCGGTCCGCTCAAAGCGGCGACGGCAACCGCGATTTCGGCACCCGCGTAAAGGGCAGCGCGGCGAGGTCCGCAGTGGCCGGTCCGGGCGTGTCGACATCGACGATCGCCCGGAAGGTCCCGTCGAAGGCGGCGCGGAAATGGTTCTTCGCCTTGGCGCAGAGCAGGCGCGTTTCGCCCGGATCGATGCCGTGCAGCCTGAAGTACGCCGGGTCGTTGGGCGAGACCGGCACAGAAGTCACGATCACTCGCAGGTCCGCCGGGCCCTGCAGCCGAAGCACCGTGGTCGCGCCCAGATCGACCGACTGGCCGGCCCACATCGGACCCTCGTTGACGAAGCGGCCCTCGGTCAGCCGCTCGACCCTGGCCTCGACCGCGACCGGCGGCCCGAAGGCGTCGGTCAGGCGCCCGCCGAGGCCGGCGTCCAACACCGCCCCCTGCCCCGCCGCGTGGGCCTGTTCGGCCAGGCCGGGATCGGCGAAGAACGCGAAGACGCTGGGTACTTCCGGCCTCGCCTCCAGAAGCGCGCGGAACAGGCCGGGCGTGTCTCCGGTGCCCCCGGACATGGGATTGTCCGCGGGTTCGACCACGGCGACGGGGCCGCGCGCGGTCTCCGCCAGCGCCCGGCGCAGGCCCGCCGACGCACCGGGCAGGTCGGGACGGAAGGCGGCGCGCCGCTCGCCCATCGCGGCCGTCACGGCCCGCGCCGCCGCGTTTGCTTTGTCTTCGCTCCCGCGCCGCCCGTCGTAGCAGACGGCCACGCTCGCCCCGGCCTGGGGCACGTCGGCGTAGGCGAAACCGCCGAAGGGCGTCACGTCGAGCAGCCCGTGACGTTCGGCAAACTGCGCGGCCAGCGCCTCGATCTCGGCCATGGGGCCGGCGGCCGTCCGCATGTTGTGGCTCGCCAGCAGCGCGTCGGCTGGCCGGACCACGGACCGCGGCGCGATCTCGCCGCGCACGGCGCGCTCCAGCAGGCCGAGCGCCTTGGCCGCCGTCTCGAACATGTCCATATGCGGATAGGTCTTGTAGCCGACGACGATATCGGCGGCCCCGGCAATCGCCGGCGCCATGTTGGCGTGCAGGTCGAAGGTCGCCGTGATCGGACAGCCGGACCCGGCCGCCGCGCGGACCGCGCGCAGAAGGTCGAGGTCGGGGGCCAGGCGCGTCTCGCCGATCATCGCGCCGTGCAGCGACACGAAGACACCGTCCCAGGGACCCTCGGACGCCAGCCCGTCCGATACTTCCGCGATCACGGTCTCGATCAGGTCGTCGGCCACGGGCCCGCCGGGCGGCGCCGAGGCGCAGCGCAGGAAAACGCCTCGCCAGTCCGGGCGCGCCTCCAGGAATTCGACGGCCGCGCCCAGCTCGGACCGGGTGCCCCGATGGGCCGCAACCGCCGCCTCGCCCGCGCACCAGGCCTCGCGCGCGAAGGCCGGGCGGCCGGTGACCACCGGATTGAACGAGTTCCCCTCGTGCGAAAAGCGAAGGACGGCGAGGCGCGGCATGACAGGACAATGCCAGAAAACGCGCCATCCTTCACCATGCCGGACGGCCGTGGCAAACGCGCGTCAGCCGGCGCCTTCTTGTCTCGCACAGACCGGGCCGGAGATTCGGACCGTGAACGCCCCGGCCAAGAGGCCCGGCGGCCCAGGGGTCGGCGGAAACGATCACGCCATAACGACTTCCGCACCAGGCTCACTGTCCCGGAAAATCCGGATTGAAACGTTTCTTGGCAATCTCCAAGAGAATCTTCTGCCCGCCGAGATCTTGTCCAGAAACCGATCCCTACGGCGTTTCCGCCCAAGAATACCCGAACTCGACAATCAATCGGCGCTACGATGACAACTGGGGGACGATGTGGCCAATATGCTCAAGTTCCATCTCGTCACTCTCCACCTTGTAAGAAAAGATGGGCAAGAAGGGATCCACACGCACCCCGCTCTTCTTGAGACCGACTACGAATTTCTGGACATCCAGTTTCGTATCATTCCAGTTCTTACGACCTTCGGACAACCCCGTCGGTTTCAATATTGGATTCCATAGCAAGCCGACCAGTGCGGATTTGTCGATCTGGACGGTTCTTACCTCGTTATGTTCGATCATTTGTCCTTTTTTCAGCTCTTTCTTGATCACCTTGATCTCGGCCAGCATATCCGCCATGTCTTTGCGCGTTTCCTCAAGTCTTTTCCGTTTCTTGCCATCGGCAAATTTTTTGTTGGAAGACATATCCTTTAGTGAGTACTCCACGTAGCGGTCCGCGGTCTTCGTCCAATCCACCATGAGCGCAATGGCTCTTTTTCCATCTTCTGGGTGCATCTGGAAGAAGTGTTGAGGAACTTGCTGATGAGCCAGCGTCCAGGAATCGGCATACAAACCCGCGACCGACATATCATCCGGCAAGTCTATTACCGGCTCTGTCAAGCACTGGCAGTTTTTCATCTGTATGCTCCTGATCCACAGACCATCGGTCGTGAACCTCCCAAGTACCTGTTGCGCCGCACTCTCTACTTCCGACCCAGCCACATTTGCGCTCGAACCTTGCGGCTCGGGCTCCTTGCCCTCCCGACCGACAGAGGTCGTCGCCTCAAGTGGCGCACTGGTCGCAGCTTTATCGGCATAAGCTGTCGGGACTTCTAGATCCTTGCACATGGACCACCTCACAATCCTGGATTGCTTTATGCCATACCATGATCTACCGCATGTCAAGCCGCGTCGGGCAGGAAACCTGCAAATCCTAGTTGGCACTCGACGCAGAGGGCGTTGCGGCGTGCGATGCCCGGTGCCGTCTCTAGAATTAAAAGTTGAACTATAACCGGGCAATTTTCGCTTTACATGTACCACACCCGGTTCCAACATGCTTGCAAGGCATCGCGCCCAGATGTTGTCGGGGAAGCCCTAGAGGAGACGATGAAACCCTTGTCGGTTTCGGATGTCGGCCGAATCATGCCACCCCAGTCTCCTTGGTGCCTCTGACCGACCGTTGGGCCTCCGCAATGCCCTGTTGACACCGGCCTTGCGTGTTTGCGCCGGGCCCACGACGTGGAGGCACTGTCATGTCTGTCCTGTTCACCGATCCGAAGAGCGTGCCGGAGCGCGACGAGCTGTTCAAGATCGACGGCGACGGAGCGGACCTGAGGCCCGCACTGGAGATCAGGCCGCCCGAAGACTCCGCGCAGACACCGCCCATCCTGTCGTTCAAGCGCAAGCGCGAGATCGAGATCCCATGGGGCGACATCTTCGCCGACATCGGGGTCGACGGCTCGGCGCCCACCGCGGCCCTGCGCGCGTACTTCGAGGACTCCTGGGGCTTCGACCTCCAGGAGGTCGCGAAAAGCGGCAAGGACGGGCTGGCGAATGCGCTGCTGGGCGGCGAGCAACCGAAGGTGATGCAGCTCGCCGGCCCCGAGGAGGCGGAGGTGGCGAAGGTCGTCTATCGGCCGAATTTCGACGAGCCCGACGAGGCGGGCAACCCGACTCCGGAGCCGCTCCACCAGGGTTTCGTGATCAGACACGGCAGCAGCGGGCGCGTGTACCTGATCCTGCAGTCGGGATTGACCGCGGACCATTTCAAGACCGCCGAACACTATGAAACGGCTTGGCGGGACCATATCGAAGGCGCCGAGCTGGTCTTCGAGGACGCGGGCGACGTGAAGTACTTCACGGATTTCGAGGAGATCGACCTCAGGCCGGCCATTATTCGAAGGCGGTTCGAGGAGCTGGAGATTCTGGAGCGCTTCGCCACGAGCGTCAAAACCAACGTCAATTCCATTACCGACAAGCTGATCGCGAAGATCGTCGAGACGACGCTCGATCCGGACGAGCTCGAGGAGTTGCAGCGCCGCAGCCTGCGCCTGGAGATCGGCGAGTACGATGCAAAACGGCGCAAGGAGCGGCTGGCGCACCAGGCGTCTAGCCTCGGCTACCGGCTTCCGCTGGTGGAGGAGACAGTGCCCATTCCCGGTGCGGCGGCCAAGAAGCTCCAGCCCGGGGAGCTCTACATCCCCTTCCGCCGAACGGCGCGCTGGATCACCCAGTACACTACGACCCGACGCGTCCGGAGCGGATGGTGGATCTTTGCCCGGACCAAGACGAAGAAGGTTACCCGCAAGGCTTACCACGAGAAACTGATCACCGACTACACGCAGGTCGACACCAGCAAGGACCTGCTGTCCGACAAGAGGAAGGAGCTCCTCGAGGACGACATGGAGACCTATGTCTTCGAGCAAAGGCCCGAAGGATTCGCCACGGCGGACGGCACGCCGCTCGCCCTGATCATGGACCGCTGCGGCTTCGACGAGGACTTTCGCCGACGCTGCGTCGTCATGCTCCCGGTCTACGAGAACTCGATGCTCGGCGACCGCCTGGTGGCGAAGTACAGCATCTTCAAGAGACCCCTGCCGGGGATTCTGCCGTCCATTCTGCCCCGCCTGTCGATCGAGGAGTCGCTGTCCTATCGGACCGCATGGAAGGAAACGCGGCTGGGCGAGTTGGTCAGCAGCATAAACCTGGCGCCGGGCGAAGAGCGCACCGTGACCATGACCAAGATCTTCGAGCAGGAGACCGCGGTCACGCGGTCTTCCACATCGATCTTCGACATCACGCGCTCCGAAACCACCGATCTGGCAAGCGAAATGGAAAACATGACGCGCCAGGAAGGCGAGCAGTCCAGCAACCTCCAATTCAGCGCCAAGGCCTCCGGCAGCTATGGCTTCGCGAGCGCCGAGGCCACCGCGAGTGGCGGCACGACCCATTCGTTGAAGGACGTCAGCCAGGCGATCGGCAAGGTCGCCAAGAAAGCGGCGAAGTCGGTCAGCCAGCAGAACCGCGAGGAGGTCACCTCGACGGCCACGTCCAGGACCAAGATCACCAACACCGACGAGACCACGGCCACGATCAGCAACATC
>CAMYMY010000202.1 GCA_947259625.1 uncultured Kiloniellales bacterium
TCGAGCACCCGCCCGGTGACGAGCCACAGGTCGTACTCTTTGTCCGGTTCCTCGGCCGCCGGCTCGTACGGCAGGGCGAAGATGTCGGCCTTGCCGTCCGGCTTGCCGTAGAAGCGCACGCCCTCGCCCTTCTTGACATAGGGGTCGTAGCCCTCGCGAAAGCGCCACAGGGTCTCCTTGCCGCCAACCACCGGCCAACGCAGGCCGCGCGCCTTGTGATAGGACTCGAAGGGCGCCAGATCGTGCGCCTTGTTCACGCCGAAGCGCCGGTACTCCTCGAACAGGCCCTTTTGCACATAGAACCCGAAGTCGCCGGACTCGTCGTTGTCGAAGCCGTCCTGCAACTCGCTCACTGGGAACTTGTCCACTTGGCCGTTGCGGAACAGCACATCGTAGAGCGTCTTGCCGCGATAGTCGGGCGCCTTGGCGAGCAGGTCCTCCGGCCAAACCTCCTCGACCTTGAAGCGCTTGGAGAACTCGACCAGCTGCCAGAGGTCCGAGCGCGCCTCGCCGGGCGGCTTGATCTGCTGCCGCCAGAACTGGGTCCGGCGCTCGGCGTTGCCGTAGGCGCCTTCCTTCTCGACCCACATGGCGGTCGGCAGGATGAGGTCGGCGGCCAGCGCCGTCACCGTCGGATAGGGATCGGAAACCACAATGAAGTTCTCCGGGTTGCGATAGCCCGGATAGGTTTCCTCGTTCATGTTCGCAGCGGCCTGCATGTTGTTGTTGCACATCACCCAGTAGGCGTTCAGCTTGCCGTCCTTGAGCATGCGGTTCTGCAGCACCGCGTGATAGCCGACCTTGCCCGGGATGGTGCCCTCCGGCAGCTTCCAGATCTTCTCGGCGACCGCGCGGTGTTCCTTCTTCTTGACCACCATGTCGGCCGGCAGGCGGTGGGCGAAGGTGCCGACCTCGCGGGCCGTGCCGCAGGCCGAGGGCTGCCCGGTGAGCGAGAAGGGGCCGTTGCCGGGCTGGGAGATCTTCCCGGTCAGCAGATGCACGTTGTAGACCAGGTTGTTGACCCAGGCGCCGCGCGAGTGCTGGTTGAAGCCCATGGTCCAGTAGGACACCACCTTGCGCTTCGGGTCGGCGTAGAGCTCGGCCAGGGCCTCGAGCTTCTCGGCCGGCACGCCGGAAATCTGGCTCGCCTTCTCGACCGTGTAGTCGGCGACGAAGGCCTTGTACTCCTCGAAGGACATGGGCTTGGAGCCGCCGGCCTTGGACGCGTTCGCGGCCGCCTTCTCCTTGGGGTGCTCCGGACGCAGGCCGTAGCCGATGTCCGTGTTGCCGCGGCGGAAGTTGACGTGCTTGGCGACGAAATCCTGGTTCACCCGGCCGCTCCGGATGATGTGGTTGGCGATGTAGTTGAGAATCGCCAGGTCGCTCTGCGGCCGGAACACGATGCCCAGGTCCGCCAGCTCGAAGTTGCGGTTCTCGAAGGTCGAGAGCACCGCCACCTTGACGTGATCGGCGGTCAGCCGCCGGTCGGTCAGGCGCGACCAGAGGATCGGGTGCATCTCGGCCATGTTCGCGCCCCACAGCACGAAGGCGTCGGCCTGTTCCAGGTCGTCGTAGCAGCCCATCGGCTCGTCGATGCCGAAGGTCCGGATGAAGCCGGCCACCGCCGAGGCCATGCAGTGCCGGGCATTCGGGTCGAGGTTGTTGGTGCGCAGCCCCGCCTTCATCAGCTTGGCGGCGGCATAGCCCTCCCAGACCGTCCACTGGCCGGAGCCGAACATGCCGACCGAGGTCGGGCCCTTGGCCTTCAGGCTCTCCTTGAACTTCCCGGCCATGACGTCGAAGGCCTCGTCCCAGGAGACCGGCGTGAACTCGCCGCTCTTGTCGTACTTGCCGTTCTTCTTGCGCAGCAGCGGCTTGGTCAGGCGGTCCTCGCCGTAGACGATCTTGGACAGGAAATAGCCCTTGATGCAGTTGAGCCCGCGGTTCACCGGGGCGTCGGGATCGCCCTGGGTCGCGACCATGCGCCCGCCCTTGACGCCGACCAGGACGCCGCAGCCGGTGCCGCAGAAACGGCACGGCGCCTTGTCCCAGCGGATCCCCTCGCCGGCCGCGGCCTGGGCCGGCCCGATCCCCGGCAGCTGTACACCCGCCGCCGCCGCGGTCGCGGTCAGCGCGGTGGTCTTGATGAAATCACGCCGTGATTGTTGCATCGTTCGAATCCTCATCCTTGTCGCCTTCGGGCTCGGGCTCGAAGTGGTGGTAGGCGACCGAGGCCGCCAGGACGCCCTCGAGCCGGTGCAGCGCCAACACCGTGCCGCCTTGCGGATTTTCTTCTTCGACGGTTACGAGCAGACGGCCGTCTTCCGTGACTATGTGCACCTCGACGCCCGGGAAACGGTCGAGCGCCGAACGCACCTCGTCCAGACGGTCCGGATGGACTTGCAGAAGGACGCCCGCGATGTTCATGACGGCTGTTTACAAATCTCCACTGCGCTAACCGGGCAGACGCCCACGCAGGCGCCGCACCCGGTACAGGACCCGGTGTCGACCTCCGGCAGCGCGTAGCCGCCGAGCGCCGGTCGAAAGCGGATCGCCGCCGGCTCGCACTGCTCTTCGCACAGCCGGCAGATAACCCCCTGGACCGACAGGCAGCTGAACGCGATCTTGGCCGCCGTGAACCAGGGCGCCTGGCCCGTGTCGGCCAGGACGCCGGTCGAGCAGGCCTGGACGCAGGCCTTGCAGAAGCTGCACTGCCCGCGCTCGAAATCGACCTCGGGAAGGCCGCCGGTCCCGGCCACGATGATCCCTTCCGGGCAGGCCTCGGCACACTGGGCACAGCGATCGCAGCCCGCCGAAAAGTCGTCCTCCGAGCGCGCCCACGGTGGGCGAAGCACGGGCGGCGTCTCGTGCAGGCGGCCACGCAACAAGTCGAACCGACTGATTGTGCCCACCATTCCAGATCCTTCGAGAATGTCACTCGTTCGCAACTCTAGCGCCAATCGGTTGAGTTTACCTTGATCTAGATCAAAAACTACGGCCGCGCGGCCCGATAGCCCCTAATACTAGCCTCGACGGATTGCGCGCCCTTTGACCTGGGTCAATCGGCGACGGGCGCTCTGGGTTTATGCTCTCCAGGTGATGTTTTGGGGCTGTGCCCGATCGGTCCGGATCGCCATATATCGGGTGACGGATCGAATCGGACGCCGAGGTGTTCCGGCCCGCGCGTGACGACGGGGCACGGAGCCGACTGGAGAGACGACTGGCAGAGGGCCCGGCCTTCGCGGGGTCTCTGCGGGAGCACGGCTATGAACCGACTGCCCAAATGGCTGCCCTACCTCCTGATCGCCATGCTGCTGCTGGTGTTGCTGGTGCCCAACCTGCAGGGGCCTGAGCCGGTCGCCCGCTTCGAGGTGCCCTATAGCGAGTTCAAGCAGCTGGTCGCCGCCGGCGAGGTCGATCAGGTGACCCTGAGCGGCAACGAGGCCAGCGTGGTCTTCAAGCGGCCGGTGCCGGTCGGCCCGGCGGATACCATGAACACGCGGGCCACGACCCGGATCCCCGACATCGGCGACCCGGATCTCCTGCCCGCGCTCGAGGCCAAGGACGTGACGGTCACGAGCCTGCCGGACAGGCAGGGCGGCGCCAGCCGCTGGCTGGCCGGCTTCCTGCCCTGGATCATTCTCCTGGCCGTCTACCTCTGGTTCTGGAACCGCATGCAGAGGAACATCTCGGGCCGCTTCGGCGGCCGGGACATTGGCGATTTCCTGGCGGGCTCGGCCAAGCGGGAGGAGAAGGGCGCCCCCAAGGTCACCTTCGACGACGTCGCCGGCCAGGACAACGCCAAGCGCGAGGTGACCGAGCTGGTCGACTTCCTGCGCGATCCCGAGCGCTACCGCCGCATGGGCGCCGAGCCGCCGCGCGGCGTTCTGCTCATGGGCCCGCCGGGGACCGGCAAGACACTCCTGGCCCGGGCGCTGGCCGGCGAAGCGGGGGTGCAGTTCTTCCATATCTCGGCCTCCGAATTCATCGAGATGTTCGTCGGGGTCGGCGCCTCGCGGGTGCGCAAGATGTTCGAGGAGGCGAAAAGGCGCGCGCCCGCCATCATCTTCATCGACGAGTTGGACGCCGTGGGACGGGTGCGCGGCACCGGCCTGGGCGGCGGCAACGACGAGCGCGAGCAGACCCTGAACCAGATCCTGGCCGAGCTGGACGGATTCAGCGGCCACGAGGCGGTCATCGTCCTGGCCGCGACCAACCGGCCCGACGTGCTGGATCCCGCGCTGCTCAGGCCCGGCCGTTTCGACCGACATGTGACCCTAGAGCTGCCCGACAAGGCGGCGCGCGAAGCCGTTCTCGGGGTCCACACCCGCGACAAGCCGTTGGCCGACGACGTCGACCTCAAGACGGTCGCGGCCGGCACGCCCGGCTTCTCGGGCGCCGACCTCAAGAACCTGGTGAACGAAGCGGCCATGGCCTCGGCCCGCGAGGGCGCGGCCGAGATCACCATGCGCCACTTCGACGAGATGCGTGACAAGGTGATGATGGGCACGGTGCGCACCCTGGCGATCCAGCCGGAGGAGCGCCACAGGCTGGCCGTCCACGAGGCCGGCCACACGGTGGTCGCGCACCATCTGCCGGAGGCCGACCCGCTCTACAAGGTGACGATCATTCCGCGCGGCCTGGCGCTGGGCGGCACTCACCTGCTGCCCGAGGAGGAGCGCCACACCCTGCCCGAGGGCTATCTGAAGGACCGGCTCAGCGTGATGCTCGGCGGCCGGACCGCCGAGAAGGCGTTTCTCGACGACGTGAGCTCGGGTGCCGACGACGACATCCGCCAGGCCACCCAGTTGGCCCGCGCCATGGTCGCGCGCTGGGGCATGTCGGACGAGATCGGCCCGGTCGACCTGCGCCAGAGCGAGGAGCACCCCTTCCTCGGCCGCGAGATCGCCCAGCCGCGCAATTTCAGCGAGACCACGGCCCACGAGGTCGACGAGGCGGTGCGCCAGCTGCTCCAGGAGGCCGAGGCCCGCGCCGCCGAGATCATCAACCGCACCAAGGCGCCGACCCGCAAGCTGATCGCCCAGCTCGAAGAGCACGAGACCCTGGACCGCGCCCAGATCGAAGCCGCCCTCGGCCCCGCGCGCGGCCGCCGGGGCGGGCCCAAGGTCGCGGCCGAGGTGGCGTGAGGGGGGCCGCAAACACCGGTCAAGCGTTTGGTGGTGGGCAGTGTTATCCGCAATTTCCACAACGGTTTTGGCAGGAAATGGCCCCCTGCCCTTTTCGAAGCCGTAAGACGCAAGCCGCCTCATGGCAGCGACCTGGCGACGCGAAAACCGACGCGCGATTTGCGGTACCGGATCTCGACCTCGGTGCGGTTCGCCGAGCGGAGGCCCCTCGCGGCGTCGACCCAGGAACCGCCGCGAAGGATGCGCAAATCGCAATCCCCTTCAAGCCATGCGCTGCCATCCGAAGGAGCGCCCTGGTAGCTCTTGTTCCAGCAATCCTCGACCCACTCCCATAGGTTACCGGCGGTATCGGAGATCTTGAATCCGTTCGGCACGAAGCTCCCGACAGGGGCCGTCCGCTCATTATCCCACTTGCTGCCGCAGCCGACACAATTGGCGTTCTTTCTGCCTATTTGGTCTCCCCACCAATAGCGCGTCTCGCTGCCGGCCCGCGCCGCGTACTCCCACTCGGCCTCGGTCAGAAATCGGTAGGGTTGGCGGGTCTTCTCCCCAAGCCAAGCGACGTAAGCTTCTGCGTCGTTCCAGCCCACATGGATCACTGGCCGTCGGCCACGCCCCCAACCCTCGTCATCGGGCCGATAGTCTGCGCAGCCTCCGTCGGCCAGACAGGCATCCCATTGCTCGAAAGTGACCTCGTATTTGCCGACCGCAAAGGGCCGGGAGATCGTAACCCGGTGCTGCGGGCCTTCATACACCTGTCGATCCTCTTCGGTACTCGGCGAACCCATCAAGAAACTGCCCGCCGGCACGACGACCATATCGGGGCACTCGGGACAGTCGCTGAAGCCTTTGCCGGGCGCGAGGGGGCCCTCCGTGTCCTTGGACGCCAGGGCCGTCACTGCGTCCCGTAGCGCATCCAGGAGCGCGTCGTCGATGATGGGAAACCCGCGAAGGCCTGTGTCCTGTTTGAAGCCCCTAACCGCCCCCAGGGTCGCGGGTCCTTCAAGGCCGTCCGGCCGTCCGGGCTTATACCCGAGTTTCGCCAGCAACTCCTGCGCCTCCAGGACGCGCTCTCGCTGCGCCTCTTCCTCGGCTTCTTGAGCTTCTTGAGCTTCTTGGCGCGCCTCTTCCTGAGTTCTGAGGCGCGCCTCCTCCTTTGCGGCTTCCAGGCGTGCTTCTTCTCGCCGCTTCTCTTCTACGGCCGCGCGGTCTTGTTCCTCTAGTCTTCGCTGCTCGGCAATCTGCAGATTGTATTGATACGCACCCCAAATTCCCCCCGCGGCCAGTAGCACCCCTGTCGCAACCACGATCCGCATGCGTAGTCCGTGGCGCACCCAAGCCGGTTTCGAAGAGGGCTTCTTCCCTTCCACTTCAGCCGCGGCCTTGCTCGTTTCCTCCGCCCCGGCACGCTTCCACTCTACCTTGGCGTTGCGCTCTGCCTTAGCCTCTTGGTGATCGTCCCTGGCCGTCGGCTCCGGTTCGCCGGGCGCATGCTCGCCCAGAAGGCTCGACATGGCTTTCACGAGCTCCCGGAACCCGGCATGGTCCGGATCGCCTTGCCAGTCGACCAGCCCGGCAGCATGGATCTGGCGAAACGCGAGCGGCGGCTTGACGTCCTGGATCAACACCGGGA
>CAMYMY010000203.1:0-6739 GCA_947259625.1 uncultured Kiloniellales bacterium
ACTCGCGATCGATCTTTCCCGCGCAGAGAATCTCAAGAAAGGCTCGCCTGACCACTTGATGAGCGAATGAGAATGACGGTATCAACGGTTGCGGACCGAGCTTGGTATGGCGCAGTCGGACATCCTGCAAACGTTGGCCCGGCAGGAGCCTAAGACACTCCGAGCAGACCCACGACGCCACGGGAGCGAGCGGCGGCACTTCGAACTCCGCATGATAGTTGGCGGTGCTGAACAACATTGAATAGCCCGTCATCATCCCCACCCAAATTCCGGCACAAACACTCGGAATTCGAACTCCGTCCTAGGTAGCTCTCAGTAGGCGCCGCGTCTCGGCACTCTTCCTTGTTGATCGGGGCATTTGCCGCTTGCAATGGGCTTTTCCTCATGAGGGAATGCATAGACATCCACCGCGTCTCCGGGCTTTGTTTCAGTCTGCAAATGCTCACCAAATTCCTCGAAGTCATCGAATACTAGGCGTGTAGGCGCACGAGACCCACGATAGTGCCAGTGCTCAACGACAACGCACCCAACATCTTCTAAATGTTGCCGAATCGCAGTGAGAATACCCTCCTCGAAGATGCTCTCACTGTCCTTGCCCCAATCATCCGACTCTGACACCGTTGATTCCACTGCTCGCCATCGCGAGTCGTATCGGCTCTTTATGTCCGTCATCGAAAATTACCCTTACTCCGTCAGTCTATATTAGCATGCATGCCTAGGTTTTCACTTCTTTGGACACCTACCACGTCTCTCAGGCACCACGGCATTTTGTATATCGCGAGTTCTGGGGACTGTGGGCCTGTTGAAGAAACCGATTTTTTGGACCGTTTAGCGGAGTATTGTGGCTGGCACGGTAGGCCGGCCAACTGTTCGGACTTCCACACGGTCCAGCCGCCTGCAAATCCTATGCACGTCCGATTAACGAGTTGCGCACGGCGCCACACCCGCCCGCCCGGCTTGCGTCGCTTTCGCCTTGCCGTGATAATGCGCCAGCGCCGCGCCGACGGGAGCCGCGGCCTGCGTTTCTTGGGGGTCGGATGGGAGAGGACGCGCCGCTGGTCGGCATCATCATGGGCAGCCAGTCCGACTGGCCGACCCTGCGCCACGCGGCCGAAACGCTGGCAGCGCTGGGCGTCGCCCACGAGGCGCGCATCGTCTCCGCCCACCGTACGCCGCGGCGCATGGTCGACTACGCCGGCGGCGCGCGCGAGCGTGGGCTCAAGGTGATCATCGCCGGGGCGGGCGGGGCGGCCCACCTGCCCGGCATGGTGGCATCGCTGACGCCGCTACCGGTCTTCGGCGTGCCGGTCGAGAGCAAGGCGCTCAGCGGCCTGGACAGCCTGCTCTCGATCGTGCAGATGCCGGCCGGCGTACCGGTCGGCACGCTCGCGATCGGCCGCTCGGGAGCGGTCAACGCCGCCCTGCTGGCCGCGGCCGTGATCGCCCTGGAGGATTCTGGGATCGCCGCCGCGCTCGACGCCTGGCGCGCCCGGCAGACCGAGGCCGTGGCCGAGACGCCCGGCGACGACGCGTAGACGCGACATGGCCAAGACACTGACAGAACCGCTGGCGCCGGGCACGGTGATCGGCATCCTGGGCGGCGGGCAGCTCGGCCGCATGGCGGCCCTGGCCGCGGCGCGCCTCGGCTATCGCTGCCACGTCTACTGCCCGGAGCCCGACGCGCCGGCGGCCCAGGTGACGCCGCTTTTCACCTGCGCGGCCTACGAGGACGAGGACGCGCTGGCCGGCTTCGCCGAGGCGGTCGACCTGGTCACCTTCGAGTTCGAGAACATCCCGCTGGGCGCCGCCACGTTCCTGGCCCCGCGGGTGGCGCAGCGCCCGGGGCCCGAGGTCCTCAGGATCTGCCAGAACCGCCTGCGCGAGAAGGATTTCTGCCAGTCGGTCAAGGTGCCGACCACGCGCTATGCGGAGGTCAACACACCCGACGGCCTGGCGCGCGTCGTCAACGATATCGGCCGGCCCTGCGTGCTGAAGACCGCCGAGTTGGGTTACGACGGCAAGGGGCAGGCGTCGATCGGCCCGGAGACCGACCTCGACAACGCCTGGCGGCTCATGGCCGGCGACCGGGCCGAGGCCCCGGGCATCGTCGAGGCCTTCGTCGACTTTACCCTGGAGATCTCGGTGATCGTGGCGCGGGGCGCCGGCGGCGGCTGCCAGAGCTATCCGGTGGTCGAGAACCAGCACCGGATGCACATCCTGGACCAGACCATCGTCCCGGCCCGCGTCACGGACAAGGCCGCGGAGCGGGCCGAAGCCATCGCCCGCCATTTGGCCGAGGAGATCGGCCTGGTCGGCCTGCTCGCGATCGAGATGTTCGTGACCGCCGAGGACGAGGTGCTGGTCAACGAGCTGGCGCCGCGGCCGCACAATTCGGGCCATTGGACGCTGGACGCCTGCGTTACCTCGCAGTTCGAGCAATTCGTCCGGGCGATCGCCGGCCTGCCGCTCGGCTCGACTGAACGGCACTGCGACGCGGTGATGAAGAACCTGCTGGGCGAGGACGCTGGGCGCTGGCACGAGATCCTGTCCGACCCGGCCGCCAAGCTGCATCTCTACGGCAAGACAGAGGCGCGGCCCGGCCGCAAGATGGGCCACGTCACCAAGCTGGTGCCGCGCGATTAGCGGCGGCGTGGGCCCGCCTTAAGCCGACCAGTCGGCGCTCCGGCGCAGCCTCAGCTCGCCGCCTCGCGGATCCTGCGGGAATGGCTCTTGCCCTCCTGCAGGCCGACGATGCGCTCCGCCGGGAACTGCACCGTGACGACCGTGCCGACGCCCGGTTCGCTGTCCAGGTCCAGCGTGCCGCCGTGCAGCTCGACGAGGGACTTGCTGAGCGGCAGGCCCAGCCCGCTGCCGTCGAATTTGCGGTCGAGCCCGCCGTCGACCTGCCCGAAGCGCACCATGGCCCTGGGTATGTCCTCGAGGCGCATGCCCGTCCCCGTGTCGGAGACCTGCACGACATAGCCCGACTTCGCGTCGGCCCAGGCCCTGATCGTGACGCGCCCGCCGCCGGGCGTGAACTTCACCGCGTTGGACAGCAAGCTCATCAGGACCTGCTTGAGCATCCGCTCGTCGGCATGCAGGCGCGGCAGCTGCTCGGGCAGATCCGAGTCGATCTCTACGTCTTCGTGGTTCGCGCGTCCGCCCGCTAGGACCAGGCTGGAGCGAATGGCCTCCGGCACATCGATGTCCTGCTCGTAGAGGTCCACCTTGCCGGCCTCGATCTTCGAGAGGTCCAGTATGTTCTCGATCAGCCCAAGCAGCTGCCGGCCCGACTGCGCGATATCCTGCGCGTGTTCACGGTATTGGGGTGTCCCGACCGGCCCGAGCAATTCGTTCTCGATGAGTTCCGAGAAGCCGATGATCACATTCAGCGGCGTGCGCAGCTCGTGGCTCATGTTGGCCAGGAACTCCGATTTCGCCCGATTGGCCAGCTCGGCATCCACCTTGGCGGCGAGCAGCGCCGCCTCGCTCTGCTTCAGGTTGGTCAGGTCGGTGTTGATCGTGGCGACGCCCAGGGGCCGGCCCTCGGACTCGAAAACGGGGAACTTGGTCACGACGATCAGACGCTGCCGCCCGTCCGCGAAGGCAATTTCGTGCTCCCGCGAGACCGCCTCGCCGCTTGCCAGGACCTCGCGGTCCTGCGCGGTGTAGGCGTCGGCTTGGTCGGTCGGGAAGATATCGTGCGAGGTCTTGCCGAGGGCGTCTTCCGCGCACAATCCGAACCACTCCTCGAAACGTCTATTCACGAGGCGGTAGCGCCCGTCCATGTCCTTCAGGAAGATCGCCGAGGGGGAGTTGTCGACAACGCATTCGAACTGCGACTCGCTTTCGCGGAGCGCTTGCTCCGTCTGCTTGCGCAGGGCGACCTCTCTCTCGAGGTCGGCATTGCTATCCTGTAATCCCGCCACGCGTTTTACGCTGGGAACCCAGCGAACCAGGCCCACGGCCAGAACGACGAACCCGCCGAGAAAGCCGACGACTTTCTCCAGGAAGGCCTCGGCCTCCGTGTCGCCGACGACGACGAACCGATTGAGACTTTCGAAATTTTCGGAGATGTCGAGGAGGCTGCCGAACAGCAACAATCCGAAGCCGGCGACGATGAGGCCCCAGCTCCGCTGGCGCGGCCCGGAGCGGTCCCGCCCCGCGCGCCACAGAAAGAGGATCACGCCCAGGAGGACGGCGGCGCGCAGCACCTCAAGGGCGACATCGAACATCATCCTCTCGCTCGACCTTGGCCGCCAGGCGCGGCGGCCACTTCGTTCGCTAGCAGTTGGCCGCTTTCAGGATGGACTGGACCCCGAGCGGTCCCTGGTCGTGGATCAGGATCCTCGCGTTTTCGACCGGGATACCGGCAAGCCGCGCCATGGCCGTCTCGAAGAAGCTCAGATCGCCCCTGGAAAGGGCCTCGAGAGCCAAGGTGGGGGACAACCGCCCTTTGGCCTCCAGCTGCGCGATCAGTTGCTCGACCTCGGCCTCGCTCGCGCAGCCGTCGCTCAACAAGCCGGCGGTCGCGCGCTCGCGCGCCTGGAAGACGAGGTTTCGGACCATCTCGGCCGGCAGCTTGTGCTGTTTGACCAGGAAGCTCTGCAGGTGTTGGGAGACGACGCTGATCAACTGCTCGGAAACCGCGGCCGGCAGGTCCGTTCGCGTGGCCATGGCGGAGGTCACCGCCTGGCTCGACTCGTACCCGTCCAACACCCGGCCGAAGGACCGCTCGTCGAGCCGGGCCCCCTCGTTCTGCACCAAGCGTATCACCGCACGCTCGTTACCGGTGTCGATCAGGGCGTCGGAGACGTGGACCGACACCTCGGACCGCTGTGCGATCGCCACCTGCTTGACCGCACTCTGCCCGCGAACGATCTCGATCAGGTCCTCGTCGCTCAGCACGTCGCAAAACTCCAGGACCGGCAGCGCGACCGATTCGACGTCGTGGGCCAGGGCCAAGGCGACGTCGTGCGGCAGGTCGGGCGACGACTTGAGCTGCGAGGACAGCGCCTCGCGCACCCGCACCTCCGCGTCCTGCAGCAGGCTCCGGAAAATGTCCTCGGCGATGCGCCGCTCGACAACGCCGAAACTGCCTTGATCGAACTGCGCCGCCACCTTGGCGGCCATCTCCGCGCGAACCTCCGGCGAGGGATCGCTCGTTAGTCGGACAACGTCGGTCTGGGTCAGCTGTAAAGTCATGCTCCACGTCGCCTATCTTCTCTGTCCCGGGATCGGCAATGGCCTTCGCGCAGCGCCCCACCCCGGCACCACGCGGCGGCCGGTTTAAGGATGATATAAATAGACTAATCGTTATTTAACGTGGGACCTTCGAGGGATCACCGCCTCCGGTGGTGCCGAACAGCTCGGCGGAGGCGGACGCCGGAAGATCCCGGTCGAAGGATTAGCGCCGCGCCGGCCGCGGGGCGAACCGCCGGGCCATCCGGTCCGGCAGGTCGAGGGCGCCCGTGACGGCCTTGCCCAGGCCGCCGGCCACCTTGAGCACCTCGGCAATGCGCCGCTCGAGGAAGGTCCAGGTCTCGACCCGGCCCTCCGAGCCGTCGTTCAGCCAGACCAGCAGGGTCGATGAGTAGACCCCGGCGAGCAGCAGGCGCTTGGTGTAGAAATTGTAGTCGGTCGCCCGGTCGCCCGCCGCGTACCAGATCGCGTCCACAGTGCGGTAAAGGCACTTCAGGGCGAGCGGCCCGTTCTGCGGCAGGGCGAAGAAGGCGAGGCCCCGGCGCACCGCCTCGCGGTGCGGCTCGAGCAGCTCCAGGCGCAGCTGCACCCCGGCCGCGATCTTTTCGCGCACCTTCATGGCCGCGACGCCCTGCTTCTCGAGGGCGTCCAGCATTTGGCCATCGGCCCAGGCGCTGAAGGCCTCGATCAGCTCCGCCTCGCCGCCGGGAAAGGCGTTCTGGGCCAGCGCCGCGTCCACGCCCAGGTCCCGCGCCGCGGCGCGCAGGGCGGTTCGGCTCCAGCCATCGAAGGCCACGTGCCCCAGGCTTGCCTGCAACAGGTCTTCGCGCAGCTTGTCGGTGTCCGTCATGTCATTCCTCCTGCGTCTCGTCCTCGGCCAGATGCTTCATCTCGGAGGTAAACATAAGCCGCGACAGGTCGGCCATGCGTTGCGGATAGACCACGCCGTCCAGGTGATCGCACTCGTGCTGGACCACGCGGGCGTGAAATCCGGTCGCCTCGCGCTCGATCGCCTCGCCCTCCAGGCCCGTCCCGCGATAGCGGACCGCCGTGTGGCGCGGCACCTCGCCGACCAGGCCGGGTACCGAGAGGCAGGCCTCCCAGCCGAGCGCCGTCTCGTCACCGAGCGGCTCGACCTCCGGGTTGACCAGCACGGTGAGCGGCACGCCCCCGGCGCCCTCAGAGTCCGGCGGATCGGGCGAAGCCGCCTCGCGCCGGGCCCGCGCGGCGCCGATGAAGAACACCACGACACGCAGGGGCACGTGGACCTGGGGCGCCGCCAGGCCGGTGCCGCCCGCATCCTCCATGGTTTCGATCATGTCCTCGACCAGCCGGCGCAGCTCCGGCGCGGCCGGGTCCTCGACCGGGTCGGCCGGGCGGCCCAGCACGGGATGGCCCATACGGGCGATCTTGAGGATAGCCATGGCGCTAATATGGCCCGCCCGCCGGCCTCGGTAAAGCAGGCAGAAGCGATGGCAGGCCGGCCCTCGCCCGGGTCGAAAGAGGCCTTTCCAAGGTTATCCTTATGTGTTAGGTA
>CAMYMY010000203.1:6747-11794 GCA_947259625.1 uncultured Kiloniellales bacterium
GTGGTGTTTATCCTTGGTCTGGGGCCAGATTTCCTGGCCCGAGGCTGCAAAACGGAGCGCTTATCGACCGTGCACGTACATGTCCGCGACAACAACGTCGACCAGGCGCTTCGCGCGCTGAAGAAGAAGATGCAGCGCGAGGGCATCTTCCGGGAAATGAAGCTCCGCCGCCACTTCGAAAAACCGTCCCAGCGCCGCAAGCGCGAGCGCGCCGAGGCCGTACGGCGCTATCGCAAGCTGTTGCGCAAGCGCATGGACCGCGAGGGCTTCTAGGCCCCTCCGGCGTCGGGTTGCCGGCGCCCTCCGGACGACCCAAGCGATAATACCCGACAAGATGCAGCGCGGCGCACGGAGCGCATGTCCGTCCGTCGGTGTTTCGGTCGAACACCCAGAGCGTATTTTTCGAAATCTCAGGTCCGCCCCTCGACGCCGGGATTAGATCGACCCTGACCCCAATTTCTCAATTTCGCCAATTTCGCGACTTGGCGCGCTGGGCCGCGGCGGCGGCCCGTGGTAGCATCGGCTCCGAGGCCGGCACTTCCCGCCCTATTTAGGGATCATCAGGTTGTTGGGTACGGCGTCGGCCAATTGACCGGACACGGCGAAGAACCAATCCGAGACGGTTGCTCCCGCAGCCCCCATGGAGCCCATCACACCCATCGCAAACAAGGCCACCAACAAGGCATACTCCAGGTGGGCGTGGCCAGATTCACCATCGATCAAGGAGAAAAGGAACCGAAGCATGTCGTCATCCTCCTGTTGCGAAGCGTGATGCCGCTTGGCCACACTTGGTTATCAACTGTTCACCTTGCTGTTGCACTATTGCCCTGTTGATTATTTGATTATATTTTACATATAAGTTATTACATAACAGATAATAATTGTGTTTACAGAAAAACTAAATAGTTTCGCTAAGGAAGAATTACTGTTCTTGATTACCAACATCCTAACGTTGCGATTCCAACGCTTGGTTCCCCGGAACGCAAGGAAGCGGAGTCACCAAGTAGCCACAAGGACACTAGGAACGTATTGAGATCCTTCGTGCTCGTCAGCAAGGACTTCTCCGCCGGCAGAGGTTGTCTTCTGCGGGAATTGGACCGTGGATACCAGATCCAGGGAATCCCCTGGCGGGACGTGATCCGGCCATCCGGGGGTGGCGACCGCTGACGCCGTCCCGGATCGCCGGCAAACCGAAAGCGCTAGTCGCCGAGCGCCTTGACGATGTTCTCGCACATCACCTTGGCGTCGGAGAACAGCATCATGGTGTTGTCGCGGAAGAACAGTTCGTTGCCAATGCCCGCGTAGCCCGAGGCGAGCGACCGCTTGACGAAGAGCACGGTCTGCGATTTCTCGACGTCGAGAATCGGCATGCCGTAGATCGGCGAGGTCTTGTCGGTCTTGGCCGCCGGGTTGGTGATGTCGTTGGCGCCGATCACGAAGGACACGTCGGTCGTGGAGAAGTCCCGGTTGATCTCGTCCATCTCCATGACTTCGTCATAGGGCACATTGGCCTCCGCCAGCAGCACGTTCATGTGGCCCGGCATGCGTCCGGCCACCGGGTGGATGGCGTAGCGCACCTTCACGCCCTCGCTCTTCAGGAGGTCGGCCATCTCGCGCACGGCATGCTGCGCCTGGGCGACCGCCATGCCGTAGCCCGGGACGATGACGACCGAGGACGCGTTCTTCATCAGGAAGGCGGCGTCGTCGGCCGAGCCGGACTTGACCGTCTTGTCGCCCAGGTCGGCGGCCGACACCGCGACCTCGCCGCCGAAGCCGCCCAGGATCACGTTGAAGATCGAGCGGTTCATCCCCTTGCACATGATGTAGCTGAGGATCGCGCCCGAGGAGCCGACCAGCGCGCCGGTGATGATCAGCAGGTTGTTCTCCAGCGTAAACCCAATGCCGCAGGCCGCCCAGCCCGAGTACGAGTTGAGCATCGAGATGACCACCGGCATGTCGGCGCCGCCGATCGGCAGGATCAGCAGGAAGCCGATGGCCAGCGATGTGAGGACGATCAGCCAGAAGGCGAAGTCCGTCTGGTCCATGGCGAACCACACGGTGAGCGCCACGATGCCGATGCCGATCAAGGCGTTCAGCGGGTGTTGCAGGGGGAACACCAGGGGATTGCCGCTGACCAGGCCCTGCAGCTTGGCGAAGGCCACGATCGATCCGGTGAAGGTGATCGCGCCGATGATCACGCCGACCGACATCTCGATCAGCGAGGCCAGCTTGATGTCGCCCGGAACGCCGATGCCGTAGGCCTCCGGTTTGTAGAAGGCGGCCGCCGCCACGAGCACCGCGGCCAGGCCGACCAGGCTGTGGAACGCGGCGACCAGCTGGGGCAGCGCGGTCATCTGGATCCTCAGCGCGATCACCGTGCCGATCGAGCCGCCGATCAGGACGCCCGCGGCGATCAGCCAATAGCTGACCACCCCCGGCATGGCGAGCGTGGTGGCGACGGCGATGACCATGCCGACGATGCCGTACATGTTGCCGGCCCGGCTGGTTTCCGGGTGGCTGAGGCCCCTGAGCGCCATGATGAAGCAGATCGAGGCGACCAGATAGGCGAGGGCTGCGAGATTTACGCTCATGACCGCCGTCTCACTTCTTTTTCTTGAACATGGCCAGCATGCGCTGGGTCACGATGAAACCGCCGAAGATGTTGACCGAGGCCAGCGTCACGGCGACGAAGCCCATCACCTCGCTGAGGCTCAGGTCGGCCGGACCGGCCGCGATCAGCGCGCCGACAATGATCACCGAGGAGATCGCGTTGGTCACCGACATGAGCGGCGAATGCAGCGCCGGGGTCACGCGCCAGACCACGTAGTAGCCGACGAAGACCGCCAGCACGAAGACGGTCAATCCGATCATCAGCGGCGAGAGGCCGACCTGGCCGCCGCTCTGAACGGCGAGCTGTCCGGCGTCCCCGGCGAGCGAAGTCGCCTGCGCGGCCAGATCCTGCGCCGAGTCGGCCAGGGTCTTGGCTTTCTGGGTGAAGCTTTCCGGGTCCATCAGGCTCCGCCTCCTTTGCCGCCGGTCTTGGATTTGGGTTTCGCCTTCGCCTTGGGCTTAGGCTTGGCCTTTGGCTTGGGCGCGGGCTCGGCTGCCGCTTTGGGCGCCGCTTCGGGCGCGGGAGCCGGCGCGGCCGCGCTCAGCTTGGCCAGGTCCGGATTCACCACCTCGCCGTTGTGGGTGACGCAGGTCCCCTTGATGATCTCGTCGTCCCAGTCGATGGCGAGCGCGCCGCTCTCCTTGTCGATCATCAGCTCGAGGAAGTTGAACAGGTTGCGCGCGTAGAGCCGGCTGGCGTCGGCGGCCAGGCGGCTCGGCACGTTGTAGTGGCCGATGACCTTGACGTCGTGCTTGGCGACCACCTTGCCGGGCTCGCTGAGCTCGCAGTTGCCGCCGGCCTCGACCGCCAGGTCGACGATCACCGAGCCGGGCTTCATCGAGGCCACCATATAGGCGCTGACCAGGCGCGGCGCCGGCCGGCCGGGGATCAGCGCCGTGGTGATGACGATGTTCTGCTTGGGAATGGTCTCGGCGATCAGCTGCGCCTGCTTCTCCTTGTAGGCGTCGCTCATCTCCTTGGCGTAGCCGCCGGCGGTCTCGGCCTCCTTGAACTCCTCGTCCTCGACCGCGACGAAGCTGGCGCCCAGGCTCTCGACCTGTTCCTTGGCCGCGGGCCGCACGTCGGTCGCCGAGACGATGGCCCCCAGGCGCCGGGCCGTGGCGATCGCCTGCAGACCGGCCACGCCCGCCCCCATGACCAGGACCCGGGCCGGCGGGATCGTGCCGGCGGCGGTCATCATCATGGGAAAGGCGCTGCCGAACTCGGCCGCGGCGTCGAGCACCGCCTTGTAGCCCGCCAGGTTCGACTGGCTGGACAGCACGTCCATGGTCTGCGCGCGGGTGATGCGCGGCATCAGGTCCATGGCGAAGGAGGTCACTCCGGCCCCGGCGAGCGCCGCCAGGTCCGCGCCCGCGCGGTAGGGATCCATGATCGAGACCACGACCGCGCCCTTGCCGATCAGCGCGAGTTCCTTGGCCTCGGGACGCTGGACCTTGAGCACGATCTCCGCCTCGGTGAGGGCCGACTTCTGGTCGTCGGCGATCGACGCCCCGGCGTCCCTATAGGCGGAGTCGGTGATGGCCGCGCCCGCGCCCGCGCCCTTCTCGATCACGACCTTGCAGCCGAGCGCGGTCAGTTTCTTGACAGTTTCCGGCGAAGCCGCCACACGCGATTCGTGCGGCCGCCGCTCCTTCGGGATGGCGATCTTCATGCTCAAGCTCTTTCCCGTTTCTGGCTCTGGTTCGAATGGCCCCTATGAAGGCCGGCAAGATGGCGCGTTCGGCGGCGTTTGCCAAGACCATAGACGCGGCTTCGATGCCGGCTGCGGCCGCACACACACACCGGACAAACTCAATCCGTGTAACCGATCCCCCCTTCCTCCAGTTCGCCGCTCGACGGGCGGGCCCGTGGACCCTGATTGAGTGTTCAAACGGCCCGTCTTGCAGAGTGCGGCCGCTCGCCGGCCGCGCGCGGATCTTGCACATTCGGGGCGCGCCGGTAATTGATCTAACGCAATTCTGCTGTGCTGGCGCAAAAAACACGGGCTCGACGGTTGTGGCAACGCGGCGCGGCCGGTATAGCCATGTCAGCCTACTCCCTATTGCCGGGGTCGCCGCCGCCGCATGCTCGCAAACCTCGTCTCGTTCGGCCGGCTGATTCTGGGCACGCTCAGGGACCTCGCGCCGATCATCCTGGTGATCGCGTTCTTTCAAATCGCGGTGCTTCAGCAGCCCGTCCCGAACCTCGACCGGATACTCGGCGGGCTGGCCCTGGTCATGGTCGGCCTGGCGCTCTTTGTCCAGGGGCTCGAGATGGGCCTGTTCCCGATCGGCGAGGCCATGGCCGAAGCCTTCGCGCGCAAGGGCAGCCTGGCCTGGCTGCTCGCCTTCGCCTTCGCGCTCGGTTTCGGCACCACCGTCGCCGAGCCGGCCCTGATCGCGGTCGCCGGCGAGGCGGCGCAGGCCGCCGCCGAGG
>CAMYMY010000204.1 GCA_947259625.1 uncultured Kiloniellales bacterium
TGTGGATCCTGCCGACCTCGCAGACGCGCGACAAGAACGCCCTTACGAAGCCGGGGGTCGAAAGGGTTCTGGGGGCGCTCCGCCAGGAGTTCGACTTCATCATCTGCGACAGTCCGGCGGGCATCGAGAAGGGCGCCCTCATGGCGCTCTACTTCTCCGATGAGGCGGTCATCGTGACCAACCCGGAGATCTCCTCGGTGCGCGACAGCGACCGCATCCTGGGCGTGCTGGCGAGCCGCTCGCGCCGCGCCGAGCTGGAGATGGAGCCGGTCAAGGAGCACCTGCTGCTGACCCGCTACGACCTGAACCGCGTTGAGACCGGCGAGATGCTGACCGTCGACGACGTGATGGAGATCCTGGCGATCCCGCTTTTGGGCGTGGTTCCGGAAAGCCAGTCGGTGCTGCGCGCCTCCAACCTCGGGTCGCCGGTCATCCTCGATTCGGCGTCGCAGCCGGGCCAAGCCTACGCCGACGCGGTCGGCCGCTTCCTCGGAGATTCGCTTGAGCATCGCTTCCTGACCGTCGAGCGGCGCGGGATCTTCCAAAGGCTGCTGCGGAGGTCGGCATGAGCCTTCTCGATCTGTTCAGAAGGCAGCCGCCCTCGGCGCCCGCGGCGCGTGAGCGGCTGCAGATCCTGATGGCGCACGAGCGGGCCGGCGTGAGGGGGCCGGACTACCTGCCCAAGCTGCACAAGGACCTGCTGCGCGTGTGCAAGAAGTACATGCAGATCTCGGACGACAAGGTCTCGGTCCGCGTCGAGGAGCTGGGCAACGTCTCCATGCTCGAGGTCAACATCGAGCTGCCGGGCGGCGGCGCCTACGCCAGGTAGGTGGCGGCCCGGCCCGGGACGGGCGAAGATCGGCCGGCCGGTCCGGCGCCGTCAGCTCGGGCCGCGCGAGGGCGCTCTGCGATAGACGAGGTACCAGAAGGCCAGGGCCGACAACGCCCCGGAGAGCGCCGCGAGGCCCGCGCCGCGTGAAAAGACGCGCTCTGGAAGGGCCCCCAGTTCGGACGACGCGAGATAGCCGAGACCCACGCCCGCCGCCACGCCGACGAGCATGCCGCCGGCGACGAAACACCACCAGAGTTCCAGGCTCAGCCTTCTGAGGGCCAACACGATCGGCAATCCGATCACTATCGCGGAAACGCCGCTGATCCCCGTATAGACGAAATAGATCTGCCCGACGAGGGCCAGCGCGTCCCCCCAGGCACCGACAAGGGCGGAACCCTGGGCATCGACGACCCGGCCGACCAGGACCGGACTCATGAAGACCGCGGCCAGGACGAAGGGCACGTGTACGGCCACGCAAAGCCCGAGGAAGACCCGGCGCCTATAGGCATAATCGACGAATTCCATGTGACTCCGACTTATACCAGTCGCCGCTACCATCCGGGGATATCGATCACGAGCCGGGGCGGAGGCGCCGCTGCGGGCGGAACAGCCCTCCGCTGGCGCGGCGCTTCGGGTCAGACCACGCTGCCGGGGTCCGCGAGCGCCTGCAGGCGGATCGCCCGGCCTGGGCGCGCGCCGGTGGTCTCGCCGTCCCGCCAGACCGCGCGGCCGTTGACCAGCACCAGGTCGATGCCGGCGGCCGGCGTCTTCGGCGCTTCGAAGGTGGCTGTGTCGATCACCGTTTCCGGGTCGAACAGCACCAGGTCGGCCAGGGCGCCGGGCCTGAGGGCGCCGCGTTCGGCAAGGCCGAAACGGCGGGCCGAGAGGCCGGTCATCCTGTGCACGGCCTCTTCGAGCGGGAACAGCCCGACGTCGCGCGCGTAGTGGCCCAGGACGCGCGGGAAGGTGCCCCAGAGTCGCGGGTGCGGGAACGCGTCGTGCGGCAGGCCGTCGGAGCCGATCATGGTCCCGGAGTAGGCCAGGATGCGCCGCACGTCGGCCTCGTCCATGGTGAAGAAGATGCCGCCGGCGGGCTGCAGCTTCTCGGCCGCTTCCAGGAGCCCGAGGCCCATCTCCCGCGCGATCCCGGCGAGGTCGCGGCCGGCGACCTCGGGCCGCGCCTTCGACCAGGTGACGATGACCCGGCTGGCCTTCTCGATGAAGCTCCGCTCGAGCACGGTCGAGGCCGCGTTGTAGGGATAGGCGTCGAGGCCGACCGCCTGCCCCTGCCGGGCCCGATGGATCAGCGCCAGGGTCTCGGCCGAGCGCCCGTGGTTCGCCTTGCCGGCGCACTTGTGGTGCGAGATCACGACCGGCACCCGGGCCGCGCGGCCGATCGCGAAGGTCTCCTCCAGCGAGTCCATGACCCGGTCGGCCTCGTTGCGCATATGCGTGCTGTGGAGGCCGCCCGCGGCGCCCACGGCCTCGGCGAGCGCGATGATCTCGCCGGTCGGCGCGGCCGCCGCCGGCGCATAGTCGAGGCCGGTCGAGAGCCCGATCGCGCCGGCCTCCAGCGCCCGCTCGAGCGCCCTGCGCATGGCCGCGATCTCGGCGCCGCCGGCCGGGCGGTCGAGATCCTCCATGGCGCCCGCGCGCAACGACGAATGGCCGACCTGGCAGAGCGCGTTGACCGCGGCGGGCGCGCCGTCCAGGCGGTCGAGATAGGCCCCGAAGTCGGCGAAGAAGCCCTCGCCGGTGTCGCAGACGAGGTCGAGCGGCGCGGGCGGCGGCCGGCGAAGCGCGAGCGGCGCCAGGCTGACACCGCAGTTGCCGGCGACCACGGTCGTGACCCCCTGGCTCACCTTGCAGGTCATCGCGGGATCGACCAGGAGCGCGCGGTCGTCGTGGGTGTGCACGTCGATGAAGCCGGGCGCGACGGCCCGGCCGCCCGCCTCGATCTCGACCGCGCCCCGGGTGCGGCCGAGGTCGCCGAGCGCCGCGATGCGGTCGTCCGTGACCGCGATATCGCCCCGGACCGACGGCCCGCCGGTGCCGTCGATCAGCCGCGCGCCCCGGATCACCAGATCGGCGTGGTCGATTTCTGCCATGTCCATACGCGTACCTGCTCCACAAGCCCCGCGCCGATCGGGGGCCTCGCATCATCACAACGGGTCACGGCAACTGCACGCCGAGCCCGCCCTCGCCTAGTTCCCGAGCAGCTTCTTGAGCGTGTCGCCAGCGTCCTTGGCGCCCTTCTCCAGCGCGTCCTTGGCGCCGGCGGCGCCGCTCTGGGCCGCGCCGGTCAGCTTGTCCAGGGCGAGCGGTGACACCGCCTTGCCGACGGATCCGCTCATGCTCGAGAACACTGTCGCCATGACCTCGTCCGGAGTGGCGCCGCCCGTGTCCTTGCCGATGTCCTTGAGATGGACCGTGGGCAGCGGCACGCTGAGGGTCTTGCCGCCCAGCGCGGTGGCGCTGACCTTGACCGTGCCGTCGCGCACATAGAGGTTCTCGATGATCAGCTTGGGGCCTTCGGCGCCCGCGTCGCCGCTTCCCCCGCCGGTGCCCTGCCCGCCACCGCCGCTTCCGGACATCTGCTTTGCGTAGCGGTCGACGTTGCGCTTCAGGGCGTCGATGTTGCTGCCGGCGTCACCCAACTCGTAGGTCACCTCCGGCGCCTGGATCACGATCTCCTTGATGACCACCGGATCCGAGGTGACCGTGGCGACGTCCAGCTTGAGGCTGACCTGGCCCAACCAGAAGGCGCTGTCCGTGGCGAAGCCCTTGGGATTGCCGACGCGCAGCCCGCGCAGGGCGCCCTCGCCGGAGGTCACCGAGACCTCGGCCGACTTGAGCTCGACATCGGCCTGCGTGGCCTCGGAGCCGAAGCTCTCGACCGCCGCCACGATCAGCGAGCCCAGCGAGGTGAACACGAAGTAGAAGACGACCGCCAGCACGACGATCAAGACGGCGGCGACCCCGCCCCCGATCTTCAAGCGCTTCTTCATGACAATCCTCCTTGCCGCTTCCGGAACGCTCGCCCCGGCGTGTCTCTCGAGGGCGCCAGGCGCCTTCACCAACGCCGGTGTCGATGGTGGGCCCGGCAGGATTCGAACCTGCGACAACGCCGTTATGAGCGGCGGGTTCTGACCGCTGAACTACGGGCCCGGGTTTCAGATATCAGAAAACGGCCGGACAGAGGACAGAAAATTGGGCCGGTCAGGGCCTCAACCCTTCGGCACGTCGCGCCGCGGAGCGGGCACAGACGCCGCGCTGTCGAACCCCCGACCGGCCGGCTGGCCGACCGGCGCCGGTGGGGACGCCGCACGGCTCCGCCTCAAGCGCACCTGACTGATAATCAAGTGCTCTACGGCGCAATGTTTTTGAAAATATAATTTGATAAGAGGATATTATCGTCAGTTTGTTCGGATAGCGGTTTCGTCTGGGTTCCCTATCGGGTACCAAAGAGAATCGGGCATCGAGGCCGAGTTCCGCCCGACGTCCCGGACCGCTTCGGCGCTCTACGGCACCGCCGCCGCCCGGTCCGAAACGCCCGCCCGGACGATCTCGCGGACCCGTTCGGCCCAGGCCTCGAGCGCCAGGCGCGTGGCCTCGATGTCGCTTTCGGCCGGGCCGGCGAAACCCGGGCCGCCGCCAACACCACGGTTCAGGATCGCGCCGAGCACATGGGGCGGAACGCCCTGCCCCGCCATGCCGGCGGCGGCGGTGCGGCGCAGGTCGCCGAGGCGGCAGTCGCCGACGCCAGACAGCTCGGCCATGCGCCGGGCCGCCTTGGAGAAGCCCGAGACGGGCCGCCCGGGATGGCCGCGCGCGGGAAACACATAGCGGCTGTCGGTCCGGGGCAGGGAGGTCAGGATCTCGATCGCGAAGGACGAGAGCGGGACTGCATGCGCGCCCCGCCCGCCGACCGCCTCGGGCGGCAGGGTCCAGATCCGGCTGGCCAGGCCGATGTCCGCCAGGCGCAGCCCGGCCACCGCGCGCCGCCGCTGGGCGGTCAGCAGCATCAGCTTGCCGAGCGGACCGAAGGGCCAGCCGATCCGCTCCCAGGCGGACCACAGAGCGACCAGCTCGGCCTCGCCCAGGACCCGCTCGCGGGGCGCCTCGCGCGCCGGCGCCCTGACCGCGACCACGGGGGTCGCGGGCACCAGGTCGACCTCGAGGCCCCAGGCGTACATCTTGCGCACCAGGGCGAGACGCCGGTTGGCGGCGGTGGGATGGCCACGCCGGACGACGCGCTCGAGCAGCTCGATCACGTCGCGCCGCGTGACGGTTTCGGCGGGGCGGCGGCGCCAGGCCGGCAGCAGGTCGCGCTCGATCATCCGGGCGTCCTCGGCCCAGCTCAGCTTGTTAGGCTTGGCGTGGCGCTCGAGGTAGGCCTTGGCGAAGGCCTCGAAGGTGAGCGCCCCGCCGGTCATCGCCGCGCGCTCGGCCGCCGGGTCGCGGCCTTTCGCAGCCTCCCTGAGGGCGTCCTCGGCAGCGTCGCGGGCGATCTCGAGCGACAGCGCCGGATAGCGCCCGAGCGTCAGGCGCCGCTTGCGGCCCGCCACCCGGTACATCACCTGCCAGGACTTGCGGCCCGCGCCGCTGACCCGCAGGCCGAAGCCCGGCAGCTCCTCGTCCCAGAGATCGAGCCGGCCCGCGGCCGGCGCCCTGGCCTCGGCCACCGCCTGTTCCGTGAATTTGAGAGTCGGCATCGCCCGCTCCGCCCGAGTCGTCGGAGCGAGTCTACGTCGCCTGCGGGGATGTGGGAAAGCCGCGCCTGGACCAGCCCCGGGCGGGCCGCCACGGCGTCAGGTCTCCTCGGGGCCCTTCGGCGTAGGCTTCCGCAGCGCCTTGGCCTCGATCCGGCGAATGCGCTCGCGGGTGACTGCGAACTGTCGGCCGATCTCTTCCAGTGTGGTCTCGGTGCTCATAGCGATCCCGAATCGCATCCGCAGGGCCTTCTCCTCGCGGCGCAGCTGCTCCTCGGCCGAGCGTCCGGGCGCGTCGCCGATCCCGAAGCGCCGGCAGAGGGCCTGCTCCTCCTCGATGGTCAGGGCCTCGCTCAGGCCGCCGGGCACCTCCGGGCCGCCGGCAGCGCCCTCCCCCGCGAGCTCTCTCGCGGCCAGGTCCTTGGCGCGCGCCAAGGCGTCGCGCACCTCGGCCAGCGGCAGGTGGAGATAGCCGGCCAGCTCGGCGGCGCTCGGGCCGCGGCCGGCTTCCAGGCGCATGCGCCGGCTGAGGCGCAGGATCTCGGCGATCAGGTCGGTCAAGGGCCGCGGGGCCGCGGTCCGGTCACGACGCCTCCGGGTCGTCGGGCGTCAGCGAGCGGCGGGCCCGCGCCTCGATCTCGCGCAGGCGCCTGCGGCTCTCCAGAAGCTCCCGGCCCAGGCGCTCCAGGGCCGGGTCGGTCTCCAGGGCGATGTCGAAGCGCATGCAGAGCACGCGCTCCTCGCGCGCGGTCAGGCCCTCGGGCGCCGGCGTCGCGGGCGCTCCCTCGTCGTCCTGGGCATCGCCTTCGGCCGGGTCGCCCGGCGGGCTCTCGAGCGAAACCAGTCCCTTGGCGATCTTGAGGGCCTCGCGCACCTCGGCCGGGTCCATACCGAGGCGTTCGCCCAGCTCGTGGGCGCCGGGCGCACGGCCGGTCTCCTGCCGCATCTTCTGGCTGGCGCGCACCAGCTTGTGGATGGCGCCGATCATCGCCGGCCTGCCCTGCGGTCCGTGGTTCTAGGTATCCAGGAAGCTGCGCAGCTTGCGGCTGCGGCTCGGGTGCTTCAGCTTGCGGAGCGCCTTGGCCTCGATCTGGCGGATGCGCTCGCGGGTGACCGAGAACTGCTGGCCGACCTCCTCCAGGGTGTGGTCGGTGTTCATGCCGATGCCGAAATGCCGAAGCGCATCCTCAAGACCCGCTCCTCGCGCGCGGTCAGGCTGGCGAGCACCCTGGTCGTGGTCTCGCGCAGGTTGGCCTGGATCGCGGCATCGAGCGGCAGCACCGCGTTCTTGTCCTCGATGAAGTCGCCCAGGTGGCTGTCCTCCTCGTCGCCGATCGGCGTCTCGAGGGAGATCGGCTCCTTGGCGATCTTGAGCACCTTGCGCACCTTCTCCAGCGGCATGACCAGGCGCTCGGCCAGCTCCTCGGGGGCCGGCTCGCGGCCGATCTCGTGCAGCATCTGGCGGCTGGTGCGGACCAGCTTGTTGATCGTCTCGATCATGTGCACCGGGATGCGGATGGTGCGCGCCTGGTCGGCGATCGAGCGGGTGATCGCCTGGCGGATCCACCAGGTGGCGTAGGTCGAGAACTTGTAGCCGCGGCGGTACTCGAACTTGTCGACCGCCTTCATCAGGCCGATGTTGCC
>CAMYMY010000205.1 GCA_947259625.1 uncultured Kiloniellales bacterium
TCTCCTCGAGGAAGGACAGGCTGAAGCCGAGCTGGCCGCGGAACAGCACGTCCCACAGAAGCACGGCCGAGATCAGGATGCCGGTCGCCTGGGCGATATAGGAGGACTTGGTCGCCAGGAAGACGGTGAAGAAGCCCCAGAGCACCATCTGGATGGTCGGCCAGTACATCATCTCGAAGATGCGCGGCCAGGAGGTGCGCAGCAGATAGGCGTGGCGCAGCACCATGGCGCCGATGCGCGTCGCGGTCGAGCCGCCGGGAGTTTGGACGCGCGCGCTCACTCCGCAGCCCTTTCCGGCGCGTCGGGCCCCTGGCGCTCGCGCGCAATGTCGAGGAAGACGCCTTCCAGGCTGTCCTGGCCATAGCGCTCGAGCAGCGCCGCCGGGCTGCCCCGGTCGACGATGCGCCCGCGACTCATCATCAGCACTTGGTCGCAGAGGCGCTCGACCTCGGCCATGTTGTGCGAGGCGAGCAGGATGGCCGCGCCGCTGCGGCGCTGATAGTCCTCGAGATAGCCGCGCACCCAGTCGCCTGTATCCGGGTCGAGCGAGGCGGTCGGCTCGTCGAGCAGCAGCAGCTCGGGCGCGTTGATCAGCGCCTTGGCCAGCGAGACCCGGGTCTTCTGGCCGGCCGAGAGGTTGCCGCTGCGTTGCTTCAGCAGGTCCGCGATGTCGAGCTGCTCGGCCAGCTCGAGCACGCGCCGGCGGGCGCCCGGCACGCCGTAGAGGCGGGCGAAGAACATCAGGTTCTGCCAGACCGTCAGGCGGCGCGGCAAGTCGACGTAGGGCGAGGAGAAGTTGAGCCGTCCCAGCACCCGGTAGCGATGTCGGACCATGTCCTCGCCCAGGACCTGCACGCTGCCGGCGCTGGGCAGCAGCAGGCCGAGCAGCATCGAGAGCGTCGTCGTCTTACCCGCGCCGTTGGCGCCGAGCAGGGCGACGGTCTCGCCGGCCGATACGTTGAAGTCGATGCCGGCGACGGCGGTAACGTCGTTGAAGGTCTTGGTCAGTCCGGCGACCTCGATGACGGGAGACAGCATCGATTTGATATGGGAGGGCGTCCGGCACTTGGCCAGGGGCTAGTCCCGCGCGGCAGTCTTTCGCTGGTCCGACGCGCGACGCGTGGCGGCCCGGTGCCGCGACTTTGCTTCGCCCAGGGCCCGTATCATCTCCTGCGGGTCCGTGGTCACCAACAGCAGATGGTCGATGTAGTGCCCTTGGAACATGGTGATGCCGAGCGAACGCCCGACCTCGACGGCCGTTTCGCTGTCGCTGCGGCACAGGATGATCCGGTCGGAAGACTGCAGGGCGATGGCCGCGCGCAAGGCCGCGCCCCTCGCACCCGTCGTCTGGTCGGCGAGGTCGCTGCTCCATTTCAGCTTGATCAGGTCGAAGCCGAGCTGCTTCCGGTCGAGGAAGGGGAGCGACAGGTGCGTCGTCCCGTCGAGGCAGAGCTTGTAGCCGCGCCCGTGAAGGAAATCGCGCGCGAAGAGGAAGCTGCCGATGTCGGCGAAGACGTCGACCAGCTGCAGCTCGATGACGATGGTGCGTCGCGAATTGCCGTTGAGCACCTTGTCGAATTCGATGAACTCGGGCGAGAGGAGGGTGTCGATGTTCAGGTTGATGCTGAAGGCTTGGTCGATCGATTTGTCGTCGTTGCGGGCCAGCATGGCGATCATGCGGTTGTCCAGGTGACGTGTCAGGTCCTGGAACAGCCAGCGGTTGGCCAGGATGTCGTGGCTCGGCAGGAGCTTCTGCCTCAGATCCTCGATCGAGATATAGAACTCGTGGAAAACGGTCTTGGGATCGGCGTCGTTTGAGACCGCACAGACCGGCTGGCGGCGCACTACGCTCGAGACGTCGGCCTGCGCTATGGCCCTGATGATGGCCGCCAGGTGAGGCGGATCCAGGGGCAGGGAGGGTGCCTCGGACGCGCCCGCTTCAGCCGCGCGCTGCTCGGCCGCGCGTTCGGCGTCGGCCTGCGCCCGCGACTCGACGAGCTGCTCGGCCAGGGACAGGAAGGCCCGATAGTCCGTCTCGATCTTGTACCAAGTGCAGAACTCCTCGCCTTCCTGCTCGTGGCCGGTCAGCAGAGGATCCTCGCTGAACAGATAGCGCAGGCGCAGTACGCATTCGTCCAGCTCGGCCACCGAAATGTCCTTGCAGAGGAGGATCATGTCGTCGTTATGAATGCGGAACAGGGCGCCGTCTTGGCCGGCGATCAGCGGTTCGAAGGCCGATGCGGCGATACGCAGATGGTGCCTGCGGCGGTTATAGGGCCGCAGTCTGGAGAAATGCACGTGGATGGCTCGCCGCCCGGCCCGGAACTTGTCCAGGCGCTTCGCGTAGTCGAGAAGGGCCTTTTCCTCGTGGGGCCGAATCTTCTGGGCGGTCTCGTTCATGGGTATCCGATCTCGGTGCCGGCGCGCCTGGATCAGAGAAAACTAATCAAAAAGTGTTAATCTATGTTGACTGTTGAACCTTTGGGCTTCCGGGGCGATCTTGCCGAGCGTCGAGGCCTCGGCAAGGAATTGGGGTAAAGCGGAGAGGCGATGGTGTCGAGCCGTTCCATCGGAGAGGCGGAGCTTCCGGCGACCCAGGCGCGGGTCCCCGAGGGAACACTGGTCTACGCGATCGGCGATAGCCACGGCTGCGTGGACCGCCTGCGCGCCTTGCACGAAATCATCCTGGAGGACGCCGAGCAATCGGCGCGGGCGCGGCGGGTGGCGGTCTATCTGGGTGACTATATCGATCGCGGACCGGATCCACGGGGCCTTGTGGCCCTTCTGATCGAGGAGCCGCTGCCAGGATTCGAGCCGGTCCACCTGATCGGCAACCACGAGGCCTTTCTGCTGCGGTTTCTGGTGGACCTGACCGTCGCCCCCTTATGGATGATGAACGGTGGCGCGGCGACCTGCGCCAGCTACGGCGTCGATCCGGCCCGGCCCCCCGAACACGCCGAGGGCGACGACTGGCTGCAGCGCGAGCTCAAGGCGCGTATCCCCGAGACGCACCTGGCGTTCTTCGCCGCTCTGCGGCCGAGCCATCTGGAGGGCGATTACCTCTTCGTGCACGCCGGTGTCCGCCCGGGCGTTCCCCTGGGCGCCCAGGATCAGGCCGACCTGCTTTGGATCCGCGAACCCTTTCTGAGCTCCGACGAGGACCTGGGCAAGGTGGTCGTGCACGGCCATACGCCGACCGACGCGCCGGTGGTGCGCGCCAACCGGATCGGCGTGGACACGGGCGCCTGCTATGGTGGGCCGCTCACGGCGCTGGTGCTGGAGGGCGGCGAGCGGCGCTTCCTCCAGGTCTGAGCCGGCGTGGGGGCGAAGGAACTCGAAAAGGAAAGGCCGGACATGGCGTTGCGAAAAAGGGTTCTGGTCACGGGCGGCAGCGGGTTCCTGGGCTCGCATCTCTGCGAACGGCTGCTCGACGACGGCTGCGAGGTGATCTCCGCCGATAACTATTTCACCGGCGCAAAGGACAACATCGCCCATCTTCTGGACCACCTGCGGTTCGAGGCGCTGCGCCACGACATTACCTTCCCGCTCTATATCGAGGTCGACGAGATCTACAACCTCGCCTGCCCCGCCTCGCCGGTCCACTATCAGCACGATCCGGTGCAGACCACCAAGACCTCGGTGCACGGCGCGATCAACATGCTGGGCTTGGCCAAACGGCTGAAGGCGAGGATCCTCCAGGCCTCGACCAGCGAGGTCTACGGCGACCCGGCGGTCCACCCGCAGACCGAGGACTATCGCGGCAACGTAAACCCGATCGGCCCGCGGGCCTGCTACGACGAGGGCAAGCGCTGCGCCGAGACCCTGTTCTTCGACTACCACCGCCAGCATGGCCTGAAGATCCGTGTGGCCCGGATCTTCAACACCTTCGGACCGCGCATGCTGCCGGACGACGGGCGGGTGGTCTCCAATTTCATCGTCCAGGCCCTGAACGGTGCGCCGATCACCGTGTTCGGGGACGGCGGACAGTCCCGCTCGTTCTGCTTTGTCGACGATATGGCCAAGGGCCTGGTCCGGCTGATGGCGGCGCCGGACGAGGCCACCGGCCCGGTCAACCTGGGCAATCCCGAAGAGATCCCGGTCCTGGACCTGGCCCGCAAGGTGATCGCCATGACCGGCTCCAAGTCCGAGATCGTCTACGCTGGTCTGCCTGAGGACGACCCGTTGCAGCGCCGGCCGGACATCTCCCTGGCACGCGAGCTGCTGGACTGGGCACCCGCCGTCGATCTGGAGGCCGGCCTCGAGCGGACCGTCGCGTACTTCAGGTCGCTCGCGGAGTCACGCCGGGCATGACGTGC
Source organism: uncultured Kiloniellales bacterium (assembly GCA_947259625.1). Lineage (GTDB taxonomy): Bacteria > Pseudomonadota > Alphaproteobacteria > Kiloniellales > JAKSDN01 > CAMYKD01. The sequence continues at coordinate 4,317 of CAMYMY010000205.1, forward strand.
ACCCGGCTTCCGGGCCGGGTATATTAGCCGGGCGCAGATTGCGCGAGCCGAGGAGCGAGAGAATCTTGGCAGAGACCGATAGCCGGAGCGAACTGGACGCCTATTTCAACGCCGGCTTCGACGAGCATGCGGCCGTGGCCGCGGCGACCCGCCAGGCGCTCGCCGCCCCTTTCGTGCGGCTGGTCGAGCTGGCGGCCGGTTCGCTCGCTGCGGGCGGCAAGATCCTGTTTTTCGGCAACGGCGGCAGCGCGGCGGACGCCCAGCACCTGGCCGCCGAGCTGGCCGTGCGCATGGACCGGGACCGCCCGGCGATCGCCGCCCTGGCGCTGACGACGGACTCTTCGATTCTGACCGCGATCGGCAACGATCTCGGCTTCGACACGGTCTTTGCGCGCCAGATCGAGGCGCTCGGCCGACCAGGCGATATGGCCCTGGCGCTCACGACTTCGGGGACCAGCCGCAACGTCGTGCTCGGGCTCGAGACCGCGTGCCGTCTGGATCTGGTGCCCGCCGCCTTCGCGGGCAAGGGCGGCGGCGATCTGGTCGGCCTGGCCGACCCTGTTCTGGTCGTACCGTCGGACAACACGCCCCGCGTCCAGGAAATGCACATCACCCTGGGCCAGCTGTTCTGCGGCGCGCTCGAACAGAGGCTCGGCCTGGTTTGACCGTCGGAGGGCAGGCATGACCGGCAGGAGCGACACCGAGGACCTCGCCTCACGGTTTGACGCCCTGGCCGGCGTCAGCGTGCTGGTGGTCGGCGACGTCATGCTCGACCGATTCGTCACCGGTAACGTCGAGCGGATCTCACCCGAGGCGCCGGTCCCGGTGCTCCGGGTCGAGGGCGATCGGACCGTTCTGGGTGGCGCCGGCAACGTGCTTCGCAACCTGACGGCCCTGGGCGCCCGCGGAACCTTGCTAGCGGTGACCGGCGAGGACCCGGCGGCCGGCGAAGTTGAGCGCCTGGTCGCGGCGGAGGGCTCGGTCGACAGCCGTCTTCTCACCGTCCCGGACCGTCCCACGACCATCAAGGAGCGCTATATCGCGGACGGCCAACAGCTGCTGCGCGCCGACCGAGAATCGCGGCAAGACGTGCCGGAGGCGACCGCGCGGGCGCTCGTCGAAGCGGTCCGGGCGGCGCTCCCGGAGGCCGCGTCGCTGCTACTCTCGGATTACGGCAAGGGGTCGCTGCCGGGCGATCTGCCGACAACCCTGATCGGCATGGCCCGCGCGGCCGGCAAGCCGGTCATCGTCGACCCTAAAGGAAATGATTTCTCGCGCTATCGAGACGCCAGCCTGGTGACGCCGAACCGCCGCGAGCTCGAGCGGGCCGCCGGCCTGGACGCGGGAGACGACCGGGCCGTGGAAGCGGCTTGCCGGGCCCTGATCGGCCGCTGCGGGCTTGAGGGCGTGCTCGCGACGCGCAGCGAGGCGGGCATGACCCTGGTCGAACGCGACGGCGCGGCATGGCATTTCCGGGCCGAGGCGCGCGAGGTCTTCGACGTCACCGGCGCCGGCGATACGGTGGTCGCCATGCTTGGCGCCGCCCTTGCCGCCGGAATCGGATTCCCGGACGCGGCCCGCCTCGCCAACATCGCCGCGGGACTCGTGGTCGGCCGGCTCGGCACGGCCGTCGCCCGCCCGGACGAGCTGCGCCGCGCCCTGCTCGCGCCGGACGTCAAGGTCGTGCCGCGCGAGGCACTCACGGAGGCGGTGGCCGCCTGGCGCCGGGCGGGGCTCGAGATTGGCTTCACCAACGGCTGCTTCGACCTGCTGCACCCGGGCCACCTTTCGCTGCTGCGCCAGGCGCGAGTGGCCTGCGACCGCCTGATCGTCGGGCTGAACAGCGATGCTTCGGTCCGGCGCCTCAAGGGCTGCGGGCGCCCCTTGCAGGACGAAGCGGCGCGGGCCGCCGTTCTGGCGGCGCTGGCGGATGTCGACCAGGTCGTGGTCTTCTCCGAGGACACGCCGCTCGCCCTGATCGAGGCGCTCCGGCCCGACGTGCTGATCAAGGGCGCCGAATACACGCTGGCAGAGGTCGTCGGCGCCGAATTGGTGCAAGGCTATGGCGGCCGGGTTCTTTTGGCGGAGATCTTGCCGGGGCACTCTACGAGCCGGACGATCGAGCGGATTTGAGGGCGGGCGGCCGAACGCGGCGGTCATACCAAAGGTCACTGATAATGACGCATTTCACCGAGGCGGTTTTGGCCGCCAGCAAGGCGCGCGCTGCGCCGTTGTGCTGGTACAACAAGCGGCGCGCAACGCGGCTGGCGGCCAAAATCACCCGGCCCTTCGGGTGGGGCGCATCGGGGCGCCGGGGGCGTTGCGGCGCTTGCCCGATGCGCGCATCGCGCTGCGCACCGCGCCTACCCGGGCGACCCGATCCGCTCCCATGAAATG
>CAMYMY010000206.1 GCA_947259625.1 uncultured Kiloniellales bacterium
GCCCTGGGGCCGACCCGGGAAAGGATAGTAGGCGATGCCACTGCCCTGAAGGATCTCGAGTGTTTGTTCGATATCGGTCCCCCCAAGCAGCCGGTCGACGCCAACCTCGAGTGCCGCGCGCGCTGAATTCAGACAAGCCTCCGATGTGGTACTTACCACTTCCATATAGCTGACGGCTCCGAGCGACTTGATCTCCTCGTTGAGCGCGGCAATCGTGTCCCGCTCGACGCCGATATCCTTGAAACCAATATGCCGGACACCGGTTTCCCGAATGATATCAAAAATGTCCAAGCAGTCTTCGACCGTCTGATCGTCCCGCGTGAGCATGAAGATGAAGTCCACCTTCGGGCCTCCCTTGCCGTGTTTTCGCTTGCAACATATCGCAAGAAAGTTGGCAGGTCCAACAACGCACGTAGAATTGCGGTCCTGTCCGTGTTAGAGTTCGCCGCAAAACGGCCTTGCTGGGCTCGTCTTTGCCGCCGCGTTTGACGTAGTGTCGCCAAGATGGCGGGGAGAGAGCCGCGGAGCGGCCCCGCGGGCGAGCCTCGCAAGGCCGTTCTTGGTTTCGAGGACCTGAATGGGAGGGCAGGTGACATGACAGAACACGCGAAATCTCGTTTTGGCAAGGTGCTGCGCTTGGGCGCTGCGGTCGGCAGCGTTTCATTGACTCTCGCTTATGCCGCGGAGGCGGGCGCCTGGAGCCTCGAGGAGGCGGCCGCGCCCTACAAGGGCACGACGATTCGCACCATCGGCGAGTCGCTGCCGCCGCTGGAGGCGATGGACAAGCTGAAGCACAAGTTCGAGGAGCGCACCGGCATCACGGTCGTCATCGAGCAGTACGAGCACTCCGAGGCGGTCAACAAGGTGATGCTGGACCTGAATTCGAAGCGCGGGCGCTACGACTTCATCCTGCAGCCGCACCGCGAGCTCGGGCGTTTCGTCGCCAACGGCCACCTCGCGCCGATCGAGCGGTTCATGAACGACCCCAAGCTGCGCGATCCGGCCTTCAAGCCCGAGGAGGTGCTGTACCAGGGACTTTGGAAAGAGATCTCCTGGTACGAGGGCAAGGCCTACGGCTACCCCTTCACGGCGCTCACCATGTACCTGTGGTACCGCAAGGATCTGCTCGAGGATCCCAAGGAGCAAGCCGGCTTCGAGGCCAAGTACGGCTACGACATGCAGGTGCCCGCCACCTGGGGCCAGTACCGCGATCTCGCCGAGTGGTTCACGCGGCCCGACGAGGGCTTCTACGGCACCGCCATCCAGGGCAAGCGCCACGAGGCGCTGTGGTACGAGTGGCTCAACTTCCTCTACAGCTTCGGCGGCGACATGATGGAGGCGAAGTCGGGCAGCGAGTGCGGCCCGATCATCGTCAACAGCCCGGAGGCGGTCGAATCCCTCGACTACTACAAGGGCCTGGTCGCTTATTCGCCATCGGACACGCTCAACTACTTCTGGGACGACGTCATGGTCGCCATGCAGCAGGGCAAGGCCTTCGAGATGATCATGTGGAACGACGCGACCTATGCGGTCGAGGACCCGTCCCAGAGCACGGTGTCCGGCAAGATGGGCTTCGACCTGATACCCCAGGGCAAGGGCGGCAAGGTCGGTCAGGTCGAGGGCTGGACCTACCTGATCCCGGCCTACGCCAAGAACAAAGAGGCGGCCTACCTGTTCATCCAGTGGATGATGGCATTCGACCAGCAGCTCGAGCAGCACATGAACGGCGGCGCCTCGTCGCGGCCCGACGTCTACGCCGACCCCGACGTGAAGAAGATCACGTATTCCAAGGCCTCCATGGACACCAACGCGGTCGCCATCGCCAAGCCGACGATTCCCGAATCGCCCGAGCTGACGGAGATCCTGGTGCTCGAGCTGAGCAACGTTCTGGCCGGCAAGAAGACGTCCCAAGAGGGGCTCGACGACGCAGCGGTGGCCATGAACAAGCTGCTCGGGGACTGTGCGCCTTTGAAATTCCCGGTAAAGTGACGCGGACGGAGCTTTCGACCGCGAGGCAGTATCGGTGAATCTTTCGAGGTGGGGGAGCGGTATCTTGGACCGGGGCGTCGGCCCGCTGTTCCTGGTGCCCGCTCTCCTGCTGCTCGTCGTTCTTCTGGTCGGACCCTTCCTCTACATGGTCGGCGTCAGCTTTACCGACCTGAGCTTCGCGCTGCCGGGCCACGACGGCAACTTCGTCGGCTTCGAGAACTACCGGCGGCTGATGCGCGAGGACCCGGTGTTCTGGCAGAGCTTCGGCACCACGCTGGTCTTCGTATCCAGCGTCGTGTCGGTCGAGTTCGGGCTCGGTTTCGCGCTCGCGCTCTTGCTGTTCCACCATGTTCAGCGCCGCCGCTTCGTCCTGACGCTGCTGCTGATCCCGATGATGCTGGCGCCCGTCGCGGTCGGCCTGATGTGGAAGCTCATGCTGCACGGCGAGTTCGGCATGCTGACCCATTACCTGAGGGAGCTCGGGCTGCTGGGCCCGCAGACCGCGCTGCTCGGCAATCACGACCTCGTGCTGCCCACGGTGATGCTGGTCGACGTGTGGGAGTGGACGCCCTTCGTCACGCTGGTCTTCCTGGCCGGCCTGCTCAGCCTGCCGCGCGAGCCCTTCGAGGCGGCGGTCATGGACGGGGCCCGGCCGTGGCAGGTTTTCCGCGATATCACCGTGCCGCTGCTGCGGCCGATCATCGCCTTGGTGCTGCTGCTTCGGGGGATCGACGCCTTCAAGGAGTTCGACAAGGTGTTCATCCTGACCGGCGGCGGGCCGGGGACGGCGACCGAGCTGATCAGCATCTACGCCTGGCGGGTCAACTTCCGCAACTGGGACCTGGGGTACGGCGCAGTCTGCGCGTTCATGGTCTACCTCGTGGTGCTGATCCTCTGCGCGGTCTCCTACAAGGCCATCTACTGGACCGAGGGGAGGGCCGTGAAGTGAGGAAGCCCTGGCGCATGGTGGCGCTGGCTACCCTCGTCGTTGTCCTGGTGATCGCACTGACGCCCTATCTCTGGCTGCTCATGACCTCGTTCAAGACGCGTCTCGACGCGCTGGCCGACGCGCCGGTTTGGCTGTTCACGCCGACTCTCGAGCACTACCCCATGGTCTTCCTCGACAAAGGGTACCTGCCGCTGGTGGGCAACAGCCTGATCGTCGCCGGCGTGACCACGGCGCTGTCCCTGGCGATCGGCGTTCCGGCCGCCTACGTCTTTGCGCGGCACGATTTTGCCGGGAAAGAGGACCTGTTCTTCTTCTTCCTGACGACCCGCATGGCTCCGCCGATTTCGGTGGTCGTGCCGATGTTCCTGTTCTTCGGCTACGTCGGGCTGATCGACACGCGGACCTCGGTGATCCTGGCCCATTCGACCTTCAACCTGTCGCTGGTGGTGTGGATGATGCGCGGCTTCTTCGCCGACATCCCGCGCGAGATCGACGAGGCGGCGCAGATGGACGGGCATACCCGCACCGGCATGTTCCTGCGCGTGCTGCTGCCCCTGGCCGCGCCGGGCATGGCGGCGACCGCCGTGCTCTGCTTCATCCTCAGCTGGAACGAGTTCCTCTACGCCCTTATTCTCGTTGCCTTCGAATCCCGCACGCTAACCGTCGGCATCCCCGGCCTGGTGACGCCCCACGGCACGCTCTGGGGACAGGTCGCCGCGGTCGCCGTCGTCGCGACGCTGCCGATCATCGTCTTCACTTTCCTGGTCCAGCGGCACCTGGTGCGCGGGCTCACTTTCGGCGCCGTGAAGGGGTAGGACGTCCGTGGCCGTCGCCTTCCGCAACGTCACCAAGGTCTTTCCCGATGGGACCGTCGCGCTCGACGGCTTCGAGCTGACCTTCGAGACCGGCGAGTTCGTGGTCCTGCTCGGCCCCTCGGGCAGCGGCAAGACGACCGCCTGCCGCATCCTGGCCGGCCTCGAGCCGGCGACCTCGGGCCGCATCGAGGTCGGTGGGCGCGATATCACCGACCTGCCGCCGCGCGAGCGCGGCATGAGCATGGTGTTCCAGAACTATGCGCTCTACGCGCACAAGAGCGTCTACGACAACATCGCCTATCCGCTGCGCGTCCGCGGCGTGCCCAAGCAGGAGATCGACGGCCGGGTGCGCGACACCGCCCGGCTGCTGCAGATCGACGAGTTGATGGGCCGCAGGCCGGGCCAGCTGTCGGGCGGCCAGGCCCAGCGCGTGGCCGTGGCCCGCGCCCTGGTCTGGCAGCCGGACATCTGCCTGATGGACGAGCCGCTGAGCAACCTCGATGCGATCCTGCGCCTGCAGACCCGCACCGAGCTCAAGCGCCTGCACGCCGAGCTCAAGACCACCTTCGTCTTCGTCACCCACGACCAGGAGGAGGCGATGACGCTCGGCACGCGCATCGCCGTGCTCAAGGACGGCAGTCTGGTGCAGTTCGACACGCCGCGCGAGATCTACCACCGCCCGGCCAGCCGCTTCGTTGCCGAGTTCATCGGCCGCCCGGCCATGAACGTCATCGACGGGGCCATTGCCGGGGGCCGGTTCCGCGCCGACGGCCTCGAGCTCGCCCTGCCGGGCCGGGCCGACCAGGCGGTCGGCCTCGGCATCCGTCCGGAGCACATCCTGCTGCACGGCCGCCCCAAGGAGGGCGCGCAGGCCTTCCGACTGGACGTCAAGGAGCTGGTCGAGCCCGACATGCTGCTGTTCGTCAGGCGCGGCGCCCTGGCGCTGGTCGTGCGGACCAAGGCCGACCTGGCCGGGCTCGACGCGCTGGAGCCCGGCGCCGAGGTCCATCTCGAGCTGCCGGGCGAGCGGCTCCACCTGTTCGACGCCGCGAGCGGGCTGCGCCAGCCATGAACGCGCTGCTCGGCCTCGTCCCGATCGGTCTTGCGGCGCTCGGCTGGTACGGCCTCTATCGCCTGAATCGCCGCCGGGGCTGGTTCCGGATCGGCGAGCTGATCTTCTGGGACGCGATCCTGCTCGTGCTGGTCTACCTCGTCTGGCTCCGCTGGTTCTAGGCGAGGTCGGCGCCCGGCAGGCATTTGCACAAATCTTGTGCGTTCGGGCGCGCCGATGGGCCATGGCATGTAACGAAGATCGACCTGGAGCCCAGAAAACTGCCGCGTTGAACACGCTCCGCGGTCTGGCACGGTTCTTGTAACGCTTGGCCGATCACGCCATAGGAGACGATGGAAGAAACGGTGAATTGGCCATGATCGAGATCGAGGCAGACGAAGGCTGGGCCGGATCGCGCCTTCTTTTGCGCCAATTGCGCGACCTCATGAAGGGGCGGGCGAGCGACGAGCAGCGTCTCGAGCGCATCGTCGGCCTGATCGCCCGGCAGATGACCGCCGAGGTCTGCTCGCTCTACTTGTTGCGCCCCGGCGATGTCCTCGAGCTGTATGCCACCAAGGGGCTGAAGCCCGAAGCCGTGCATCTGACGCGACTCCGGGTCGGCGAGGGCCTGGTGGGCGACATCGCCGCCCGGGCCCGGCCGCTCGCTCTGGCCGACGCGCAGGCCCACCCGAATTTCGCCTATCGCCCCGAGACGGGAGAGGACATCTATCGATCCTTGATGGGCGTCCCGATCTTGCGCGACGGACGGGTCCTCGGCGTCATTGCCGTGCAGAACGTGCAGCGAAGGGACTACGCGGCCGAGGAGATCGAGGCCCTGGAGACCGTTGCGATGGTGCTCGCGGAGGGGATGGCCGGCAGCGAGCTTGCCGGACCGGCCGAAAGCGGCCCGACCCTGCGGCCGGCCCGGCTGCCCGCCGCGCCGCTGACCGAGGGCCTGGGCCTGGGCGTCGCCGTCATGCACCAGCGGGGAATCGTGATCACCAGGATCGTTGCCGAGGATCCCGAGCAGGAGTTGGACCGGCTGGCCGACTCCCTGGTGGCAATGCAGGCATCCCTGGAGTCGGTGCTGACCAGGTCCGAGCTGGCTGATCCGGGCGAACCCCGCGAGGTGCTTGAGACCTTCCGGTTGTTCGCTCGGGACCGGGGCTGGTTGAACCGCATCCAGGACGCCATTCGAAGCGGTCTGACCGCCGAGGCGGCGGTGCAGAAGGTGCAGAGCGATACCCGGGCGCGCATGGAGCAGATCGTCGATCCCTACCTGCGTGAGCGCCTCGTCGACCTCGAGGACCTGGGCTATGGCCTGCTGCGTCATCTGCTCGGCGACGACGGCCACGCCGCGGCGGCCCAGCTGCCTCCAGAGGCCGTTTTGATAGCCCGCAACCTGGGGCCCGCGGAGCTGCTGGACTACGACCCGACCCGTCTCAAGGCCGTGGTTCTGGCGGAGGGGTCGCCGAACGCCCACGTGGCCATCGTCGCGCGCGCGCTCGAGTTGCCGACGGTCGGCCGCTGCCCCGAGGCGTTCACCCGCATCTGGCCCGGCGATTTCCTGGTCGTCGACGCCGACAACGGTCAGGTTCTGGCGCGTCCCGGACACGCGATCCGCGAGACCTTTGCCGAGAGCCTGGCGGCCCGCGGCCGGCGAAAGCAGGATCTTGCCGGCATCCGCGATCTGCCGGCGGTCAGCGCGGACGGCGTCGAGGTGTCACTGAACGCCAATGCCGGACTCTTGATCGATCTGCCGCAGGTCCGGGACTCCGCGGCCGAAGGAATCGGGCTGTATCGGACCGAGGTCCCTTTCATGGTGCGTGACGCGTTCCCGGACGTCGATGCTCAAACCCGGCTCTATCGCCGCGTGCTCGAAGGCACCGACGGCAAGCCCGT
>CAMYMY010000207.1 GCA_947259625.1 uncultured Kiloniellales bacterium
TATCGCCCGCGTCGTTTCGAGTCGGACTCCGAGCGGTTGAACGGCCAAGGGAGTCGGCCATGAAACTAGTGTCGATCGACGTGCGCGGGCTCGGCCTGCTGCCGGGCCTCGCCGGGGCGGCCGAGGAGATCTCCGCCGTCTTCGCGCGGGCCTCGGACGAGAGCTTCGCGCGGCCGCACGATCTGGTGCTCTCGCCCGACGGGCGCCGGCTCTACGTGGCCGACGTCGGCAACGACGCGGTCAAGGTGCTCGACCCCGAGAGCCTCGCGATCCTGGGCGCCTTCGGCGGTGGCGAGCTGGACAGCCCGCACGACGTCGCCTTCGCGCCCGACGGCCGCCTGCTGGTCGCCGATACCGGCAACGACCGCATCGCGGTCTTCGAGGTTTCGGGGACGGAGGGCCGGCTGGTCGGGTCCTGGTCGGACGGCATGGACTCGCCCGAGGGCGTCGTCGCGGCGGCCAATGGCCTGGTCTTCGTCACCAACGCCTCGGGCCACGACCTGCTGGCGCTCCGCGACGGCAAGGTGGCGGCAAAGGCGGGGCGGCGCGGCGAGGGACCCAACGCGTACGTCCGGCCGCACGATGTCGACCTGGGGCCGGACGGCCGCCTCTACGTCTCGGACCCCGGCAACAACCGGATCCAGGTGCTTGAAAAGAATCTCGGGTACGTAAGCGAACTGGGCGGCCCGGCCTACCGCTTCCACGAGCCCAAGTATTTCGCGCTGGACGACGCGGGCCGGCTCTTCGTCGCCGACGAGTACAACAACCAGGTCAAGGTGCTGGACGGGGCGCGGCGGCTGATCCTGACGATCGGCAGCGGCCGGGCGGGCAAGGGCCCGGACCGGTTCGACCATCCCGAGGGCGTCGAGGTCCGGGGCGGGGACCTCTGGATCTCGGATACGCGCAACGGCCGGATCGTCCGCTACCGCCTGACCGGACTGCGCTGAGCCGGCGGTTGTCACCAACGCCGGCCGGCTTCGGCCTCGTGCAGCGTTTCGCGTACGAAGGCGATGTGCAGGCGCAGGTCGTAGAGCGCGTCGGCATAGGCGAGCGGCACGGAGACCTGCCTGACCTCGTCCTCGATCCGGGTCAGCTCGCCCGCCAGGCGCTCGAGGCTGTAGGCCGGGCCGGCCGCGCGGATCCGGTCGTCGACCGTCTGCAGCTCGCGGTACCAGCGGTAGATGCGCGAGCGCACCCGCCAGCGATAGGTCGGCGGCACGATCTTGAACAGCGGAAACAGCAGGGTTACCAGCGGCAGCAGCATGACCTTGAGGCGGTCGATCAGGTTGGCCGCCCAGAACGGCAGGTAGCGCTGCAGCAAGGGCGGGCCGAACTCGAAGTACTGCCGGGCCGCGTCGCTCAGGGGGAAGTCGAGGTGGCTGGGCGCCGGGAACTCGCCGGGCCGTTCGAACAGGCCGCCGCCCCCGTGCACCTTTTTGGCGGCCTGCAGCAGCAGCACGGCAAGCGCCGGGTGCAGGTCGTCGCGGGCCACGAGGTTGGCGGTCGGCGCGAGCAGGGCGACGTCGCGGTCGGGAATGTTGCGCTCGAGATCGATCACGCCCTCGGGCAGGGTCAGGGCGGACAGGAAGCGGTAGCGCCGCGTATAGGCCTCGGCCCGCGCCAGGCTCATCGGGGCGATGCCCTCGGCCGCGAGCAGCCGGGCGACGACCGGCGCCTCGGGCGAGGCGACGACGAAGGCCGCGTCGAGACTGCCCCGCAGCAGGGCCTCGGCGGCCTCGCTGCCGCCCGTCGGCAGCAGCGTGGTGGGCGCGCCGGTCAGCCCGTTGTCGGCGAGCAGCTGCAGGGCCACCGCCCGGGTGCCGCTGCCCTCGCCGCCGGTCGCGATGCGCCGGCCGGCCAGCTCGGCCAGGCGCCGCGGCGGCGGCTCTGCGCGGGTGAAGATCCACAGGGGCTCGAAATAGAGGCTGCCGAGCGAGCGCAGCTGGGGCGCGGTCACCTCGGCGCCGGTGCCGCCCTGAACGAAGGCGACGTCGATGCCGCTTCCGGAAGCCGCGAGCAGGCTGAGGTTCTCGATCGAGCCAGAGGTGCCGCGCAGCTCCAGCGTGATCCCGTCGCGGGCCAGCAGTTCGGCGTAGCGCTCGGCGAAGCGGTGGTAGGCGCCCTCCTCGCCCCCGGTCGCGACCGCGATCCGGCTGGGCGGCGCCGGCTCGACGAACTGATAGGCGACGACGAAGCCGGCCAGGGTCAAGACGATGGCGGGCCCGAAGATCCGCCAGCGCTCCCTGGCCCCGTGGTCCGGCCGCGGGCGAGGAGTCTTGGTCATGTCATTCCCTCTCCGGCTCCCTCATACCAAACCTCAAAAGCCGTGACCCATGGCCCATCCTTCGACCGGCTCAGGATGAGGATAGGCGTTTTATATCAGCATCTTACCTCATTCTGAGCTCCCTCATCCCGAGCTTGTCGAGGGACGAAGCATGCTGGCTCGGTCGGCATCTCCTGCATCCGGTATCAGTCGTCCCCGTCGCCGGGCTCCAGCGGCCCCCCGGCCTTCTTCCAGGCGTCGACGCCGCCCTTGATATGGCAGGCCTTGGCGAGCCCAGCCTCCTGCGCGGCCTGCACCGCCATGGCCGAGCGCTCGCCGAAGGCGCAGTAGAACACCAGGCGATGGCCGGTCGACTTGGCCAGCTCGTGCAGCAGCCCGCCCGGCCCGACGTTGACCCCGAGCTCCGGATAGGGCGCATGCACCGAGCCCGGGATGGCGCCGTGGCGCGCGCGCTCGGCCCTGTCGCGCAGGTCGACCAGGACATGGTCGGGCCGGCCGAGCAGCGCTTGGGCCGCCGCGCAGTCGAGCGACCAGCCGCGCGCCTCGATCTCGTCCTGGGACAGGCCGACATGCAGGTTGGCCGGCACGGCCACGTCCATCATCTTCGGGTCCGGCAGGTCGAGGGTGTTCATGATCTCGACGTACTGGGCGACGGACTCGACCTGAAGGCGCGGATTGTAGGCCCTCTCCTCGCCGATCGTGGAGACCGTGTCGCCCTTGTAGTCGTGCGCCGGGTAGACCAGGGTCTCGTCGGGCAGCTTCAAGAGCTTGCCGAAGATCGACTCGTAGGCCGCCGCCGGGTCGCCGTTCTGGAAATCCGTGCGCCCGGTGCCGCGAATCAGCAGCGTGTCGCCGGTGAACACCCGGTCGCCCATGACGAAGCTGTAGGAGTCGTCGGTGTGGCCCGGCGTGTAGAGCGCCTCGAGGCCGAGGCCCTCGATCTCGACCTTGTCGCCCTCCGAGACGCGCATGGAGACCACGTCGACGCCGCTCTCCTCGCCCATCACGGTGATGCAGCGCGTGCGGTCCCTGAGCGCGCCCAGGCCGGTGATGTGGTCGGCGTGCACGTGGGTGTCGAGCGCCTTGATCAGCTTCAGGTCCAGCTCCGAGAGCAGCTGGAGATAGCGCTCGACCTTGTCGAGCACCGGATCGATGATCAGCGCCTCGCCGCCCCGGCGGCTGGCGATCAGGTAAGTGTAGGTCGAGGACACTTGGTCGAACAGCTGACGGAAGATCATCGCTTCGTTCCCGGTATGGGCCTGACCGTCATCATAGCGCGTCTGTTGGCCGCGGCGGAGCCCTTCTCGGCGAGGCCTTGGCCTTCCGCCGGGCACAATCGGACTTTGCGGCGCCGAAGGACTTCACGTCCGGATGCGGTCGAGTTCGTCTTGCGCCGCGGCGCGCAGCTCGGGCAGCTCGGCCGTGACCGTTCGCCAGACGGTATCGAGCTCGACCTGGAAATACTGATGCGTGATGACATCCCTCAAGCCGGCAAAACCGCGCCAATCGATCTTCGGATGGCGCTGCCCGGTGTCCGCCGGCAGGGCCTTCACGGCTTCGCCGAGCGCGATGAGACATGCGAGTATGGCCCGGTAGGTCCTGCGATCCTGCGTTTCGATCTTCAGGAATTCCTTTTCCGTCATACCGGACAGGAAATCCCCTATGTCGTCGATTGCCGTCAATATGTCCGAAAGGCGCTGCTCCGTTCCGCGCATCGCTCAGAAGACCCTGACCGCATCGCGTTCCATCTCGGCGCGCGCGTGGGGCTTCACCGCCTTGCGCTGCGCCAGATCGACCTTGAATCCGAGCAGCCTTTCCAGGTCCGCCCGGATCGCCGCCAAGCCGGTCAGGGACACGGGTTTGTCGTGGCGGAATTCTGCCGCCAGATCGATATCGCTGTCTTCCCGGGCCTCGCCGCGCGCGACGGATCCAAAGACATAGAGGTGGGATATTCCTTCCTTGGTCAGCGCGGGCCTGGCCGCGCGCAGGCGCAAGATCACCTCGGCAAGCGCCGGGCCTTCGCGGATCTCGCGCTCGATCAGCTCCTCGGCCATCCGGCCGACAAGGTCTTGCAGCGTCACGCCCTTGCGGGCGGCGATCTCCTTGAGCCGCCGCTTCGTCTTGAGCGGAACACGGGCCGAAAGGAAGGCGGTTTGGTCCATCCTGGGCTCGATTGTTATATTGTGCACAATCTAACATAACTGATACAGCACGAGCAAGCAGGAATTGCAGCCGGTTCGCGGCAGGTGACAGGCGCGCGTGGCGGCGCTTGGCGGGCTAGCTGCCGGTCTTGCCGAGCGCGCGCCAGCCGATGTCGCGGCGGCAGAAGCCCTCCGGCCAGTCGATGCGGTCGACCGCCTGGTAGGCGCGGGCCTGCGCTTCGGCGATGGCGGGCGCGATCGCGGTGACGCCGAGCACGCGCCCGCCGTTGGCCAGGATCTCGCTCTCCAGTCCCGCCTTGGTGCCGGCGTGGAACACCATCACGTCGTCGTTCTGCGCCGCGTCGCCCAGCCCGCGGATCGCGCTGCCCTTTTCGTAGGACCCCGGATAGCCCTTGGCCGCCATGACCACGACCAGCGCCGCCTCGTCGTACCAGCGCAGGTCGAAGCTCGACAGCACGCCGTCCGTGGTCGCGATCAGCGCCGGCAGCAGGTCGGACATCAGGCGCATCATCAATACCTGGCATTCGGGGTCGCCGAAGCGCACGTTGTATTCGAGCAGCCGGATGGCGCCGTCGGGCGCCACCATGAGACCGGCATAGAGCACGCCCTTGTAAGGCCGGCCTTCGGCCTTCATGCCCCGCACCGTGGGCAGGATGATGCGCTCCATGACCTCCCGGCAGCGCGCCTCGGTCAGCACGGGGGCCGGCGAATAGGCGCCCATGCCGCCGGTATTCGGGCCGGTGTCGCCGTCGCCGACCCGCTTGTGGTCCTGCGCCGTGGCGAGCGGCAGGGCGGTTTCGCCGTCGACCAGGGCAAAGAAGCTGGCTTCCTCGCCCTCCAGGAACTCCTCGATCACCAGTTCGCTTCCGGCCGCGCCGAAGGCGTCGCCCTCCATGGCCGCTTCGACCGCGGCCTCGGCCTCGGCCAGGGTCGCCGCCACCGTGACTCCCTTGCCGGCGGCCAGGCCGTCGGCCTTGACCACGATCGGGACGCCCTGTTCGCGCAGGTAGGCCTTGGCGGCCGCGGCCTCGGTGAAGCGGCGGTAGCCGGCGGTCGGGATATCGTACTTGGCGCAGAGGTCCTTCATGAAGCCCTTGGAGCCCTCCAGCGCCGCGGCCGCCGCGCTCGGTCCGAAGGCCTTTATCCCGGCTTCCGCCAGGCGGTCGACCAGGCCGGCGACCAGCGGGCCCTCCGGGCCGACTACCACGTAGTCGATGCGCTTGTCCCGGGCGAGCGCGATGAGGCCGTCCAGGTCCTCCGCTCCGACCGGCACGCAGACGGCGTCCTGCGCAACGCCGGCGTTGCCCGGCGCGCAGTAGAGCTCCTCGCAGAGCGGCGAGGCCGCGATGGTCCAGCACAGCGCGTGCTCGCGCCCGCCGGAGCCGACAACCAGTATCCGCATTTCCGTCTTTGCCCCTTACCGACTGGTATCCGCCCCGCCGGTCTTGTAGCATAGCCGCGGCTGTCCATGAGCGACTTTTCTTCCAGCGATAACAACGCGCCGCCGTCCGGCGGCAACCAACCGGAGATGACCGTCTCCGAGCTCTCGCTGGCGCTCAAGCGCGTGGTCGAGGGCAGCTTCGAGCAGGTCCGCGTGCGCGGCGAGATCTCCGGCTTCAAGCGGGCCGGCTCCGGCCATCTCTACATGGCGCTGAAGGACGAGAACGCGGTCCTGGACGCGGTCTGCTGGCGCGGCGTCGCCGGGCGCATCGCGCTGCAGCCGGAGGACGGCATGGAGGTGGTGGCGACCGGCCGGCTGACCACCTACCCGGCGCGCTCGCGCTATCAGATCGTCATCGAGTCGCTCGAGCTGGCCGGCGAGGGCGCGCTCCTGAAGCTGCTCGAGGATCGTCGCCGCAAACTCGCCGCCGAGGGCCTGTTCGACGAGACGCGCAAGCAGTCCTTGCCCTTCCTGCCCGAGGTGATCGGGGTCGTGACCTCGCCCACGGGCGCGGTCATCCGCGACATCCTGCACCGCCTGGCCGACCGCTTTCCGCGCCGTGTCCTGATTTGGCCGGTCCTGGTCCAGGGCGAGGGCGCGGCCGGGCAGGTGGCGGCCGCGATCGAGGGCTTCAACCGGCTCGGGCCCGGCGCCGCGCTGCCGCGTCCCGACCTGCTGATCGTGGCGCGCGGCGGCGGTTCGCTGGAAGACCT
>CAMYMY010000208.1 GCA_947259625.1 uncultured Kiloniellales bacterium
CGCAACCGCCCGCCGCAACGGCTCATCCTGACCAGGCCCCTGCGGCGCGAGGCGATGGAGCGGCTCCTGGAGCGGGCCGACGAGCGCGGCATGACGATTGCCCGCCTCCCGCGCCTGGCCGACTTGAAGAGCGGCGAGGGGGAGCGGATCGAGATCCAGCCGGTCGCGGTCGAGGACCTGCTCGGGCGCACTCAAACCAAACTCGACCGCGCGTCCATGCGCCGCCTGATCGAAGGGCGGCGGGTCCTGGTCAGCGGCGCGGGCGGCACGATCGGCTCGGAGCTCGTGCGCCAGGTGGCGGGCTACGGGCCGGGAGAGCTGACCCTGCTCGACTACTCCGAGCACCTTCTCTACGCCGCCGACCTGGAACTGAGCGAGCGCCATCCCGCCCTGTCCCGCCAGGCGGTTCTGGCCGACGTGCGCGATCCGATGGCCCTCGACGCGGTTTTGGCCGAGCACAGGCCCGAGCTCGTCTTTCACGCCGCCGCCCTGAAGCACGTGCCCATGGTGGAGCTAAACCCGGTCGAGGGCGTGCTGACCAACGTCATAGGCACACGCAACATGGCCGACGCCTGCCGCCGCGCCAAGGTGGCCGGCATGGTGCTGGTTTCTACCGACAAGGCGATCAATCCGAACAGCGTGATGGGCGCCAGCAAACGCCTGGCGGAGTGCTACTGCCAGGCGCTCGACATCGCCGAACGCGACCGGGCACAGCGCAACGGCGGGCCCGCGACCCGCTTTGTGACCGTGCGCTTCGGCAATGTCCTCGGTTCTGCCGGGTCGGTCGTGCCGCTGTTTCAACGGCAGCTCGCGGCGGGCGGCCCGCTGACCGTCACGGACCCGCGGATGACGCGCTATTTCATGACCGTCCATGAGGCCGTCGAACTGGTGCTGCAGGCCTCGGCCCTGGGCCTCGGGGACTCGATCGAAGCGACCGGCAAGATCTACGTGCTCGACATGGGCGAGCCGGTCAAGATCGTCGACCTGGCGAAACAGATGATCAGGCTCGCCGGCCTGCGGCCGGACAAGGACGTGGAGATCGTCTTTACCGGTGCGCGCCCGGGCGAAAAACTGGTCGAGGAATTGTTCCACGACGGCGAGCCCAAGGCGGTGACCGGCCACCCGGGGCTGCTTCTGGCGACGCCGCGCACCCTGAACCTGGAACTGCTCTCGCGCGGCCTGACCGAGCTGGCCGAGTTGGCCGCGGCCCGCAAGCGCAACGAGACCCTGGCCTTCCTGTCCCGCCTGGTTCCGGAGTACCGGACGGTTGCGCCCGCCCGGGACGGCCGTGCGGAGGGCGACCACACCGCCGCGGCATCTTGACGGCGCGGGCCGGGGCTCCTAAACCCTCGACCATCGCGCCCGCACAACTGTCGGAGCCTGGCCATGTCCGCCGATGCCGCACTCACCCGTGCCTTGATTTCAGTGTCGGACAAGAGCGGTCTGGCGGAGTTCGGGCGCGCCCTCGCCGAGCGCGGCGTGGAGATCCTGTCGACCGGCGGCTCGGCCCGCGCTCTGCGCGAGGCCGGGGTGACGGTGACCGAGGTTTCGGCCCATACGGGGTTTCCGGAGATCATGGACGGCCGGGTCAAGACCCTGCATCCCTCGATCCACGGCGGCATCCTGGGACGCCGCGACCTCGAGGCGCATCGCCAGGCCATGGCCGAGCACGGCATCGCGCCGATCGACCTGGTCGTGGTCAACCTCTATCCGTTCCGCGAAACGGTCGCCTCGGGCGCCGAGCGCGAGACCTGCATCGAGAACATCGACATCGGCGGCCCGGCCCTGATCCGGGCGGCCGCCAAGAACCACGGCTTCGTCACGGTCGTGACCGACCCCGCCGATTACGACGCAGTGGTGGCTGAGCTCGAGGCCAACGGCGGCGCCACGACCGCCGACCTGCGCCGGCGCCTGGCGGCGGCGGCCTATGCCCACACGGCGGCCTACGACAGCGCGATCGCCCATTGGATGAGCGCGGCCGAAGGCGAGGCCTTTCCGGTCCAGCTATCTCTGGCCGGCCGCCGCGCCGAGCTGCTGCGCTACGGCGAGAACCCCCATCAATCGGCGGCCTTCTATCTGGCCGAGGGCGGCCCGATCCAGCCGCGCCCCGGGATCGCGACCGCGCGTCAGCTGCAGGGCAAGGCGCTCAGCTACAACAATCTGAACGACACCGACGCGGCCTACGAGCTGGTCGCCGAGTTCGACCGCCCGGCGATCGCCATCATCAAGCACGCCAATCCCTGCGGCGTCGCGGTCGCCGAGACCCTGCTGGAGGCCTACGAGCGCGCGCTCGCCTCGGACCCCGTCAGCGCCTATGGCGGCATCATCGCGGCCAACCGGCCGCTCGACGAGGCCGCCGCGGCGGAGATCGCCAAGCTGTTCTCGGAAGTGGTGATCGCGCCGGAGGTCGAGGAGACGGCGGCCCGGCTGCTGGCCAACAAGCCGAACCTGCGCGTGCTCGTCACCGGCGCCATGCCGGATCCGGCGGCCCCGGGAATGACCGTCAGGTCGCTCGCGGGCGGGCTGCTCCTGCAGAGCCGGGACAGCGGCCGGGTCACGCGCGGCGAGCTCAAGGTGGTCACCAAGCGCCAGCCGAGCGAGCGCGAGCTGACCGATCTGCTCTTCGCCTTCCAGGTCGCCAAGCACGTCAAGTCGAACGCCATCGTCTATGTGCGCGACGAGGCCACGGTCGGCATCGGGGCCGGACAGATGAGCCGGGTCGATTCGTCGCGCATCGCCGCCTTCAAGGGCCTCCAGGCCGCCCAGGCGGCCGGCGTGGCGACCTCGCGCACCGAGGGCTCGGTGGTCGCCTCGGACGCCTTCTTCCCCTTCGCCGACGGGCTGCTCGCCGCCGCCGAGGCGGGCGCCACGGCGGTCATCCAGCCGGGCGGCTCGCTGCGCGACGACGAGGTGATCGAGGCCGCCGATCAAGCCGGCCTCGCCATGGTCTTCACCGGCATGCGCCACTTCCGGCATTAGGGCGCGCCGCGAAGCGGGATCTCAGCGCGCGTCGTCGCTCGGCTCGCGGACCGGGAGCAGAAGCACGAACCCGGTGACGAAAAACGCCAGGATCGTCGCCATACCGACGCGTTGGCTGTCGCTCCAGAGCGTGACCCAGCCGACCAGTGCCGGCCCGATGAAAGCCGTCGCCTTGCCGGAAAAGGCATAGAGGCCGAACATCTCGGTCAGCAGCTCCGGAGGCGCGAGGCGCGCCATCAAGGTCCGGCTCGCCGCCTGGGCCGGCCCGGCGAAGACGCCCAGCACGCAGCCGGCGATGTAGAACCAGAGCTTCGACTCGACCATGAGGATTGCGCCGGCGCAGAGCGTCAGGCCGGCGATTGCGATCATGATCGTGCGTTTCGACCCTATCCAGTCGTCCAGCCAGGCGAAACCGAAGGCGCCCAGGCCGGCGGTAACATTGAGCAGGATTCCGAAGGTGAGGATCTCCGCGAACTCCATGCCGAAGGTGTTGGCCGCGTAAGCGCCGCCGACCACGAACACGGTGTTGAGCCCGTCCGTGTAGACCATGCGTGCCAGAAGATAGCGCGCGATGTTGCGATAGCGGCGCAGCTGTCGAACCGTGCGGATCAGCGTCGCGATGCCCTGCTGCGCCCCTTGCCAAAGACCTACACCGCTGGCCGGACGATCGGGAGTCACCAGGAACAGGGGCAGGGCGAAGAGCGCAAACCAGAGAGCCACCAAGGGGCCGGTTATACGCAGATGTTCGAAGGACTGCTTGTCCAGCCCGAAAACCGGTTCTTCGGGCAGGGCGAAGACGAGGAGGCAGATGATCAGAACGGCGAGCCCACCGTAATAACCGCAGCTCCAGGCCCAGCCCGAGATGCGCCCCAGCATGTGGCGCGGCGCCACGTCCGGGAGCATCGCGTTGTAGAATACCTGGCAGAACTCGAAGGCGGCGTTGCTCAAGGCCACGAGAACGAGGGCCGGTACGAGCGACGTCGGCTCCGGCTCGATCGTCCAGAGGCCGAAAGTGGTCAGAATGCAAAGGCCCGTGAAGGCGAAGAGCCACGGTTTCCGGCGACCCCTGTTGTCCGCGATGGCGCCGAGCAGAGGCGAGAGCATCGCGACGGTCAGAGCCGAAAGGCTGATCGCCGTGCCCCATTGCGCGATGCCGAGCGTCGCCGACTCGGCGACGTATTTCGTCACGTAGGCGGAAAATACGAAGGTGATGACGACGGTGGGAAAGCCCGAGTTGGCCCAGTCGTAAAGACACCAGGCGGCTATGGCCCGGCGGCCCGCGCCGCCCCCCGCGCCCGGGCGGTCCCCCGGCGTCATGGTCTCTCGTTGTGCCACGTCGTCCGGCTCACAGCTTTGCGCCCGGGACTCAAGAAGGGCGAGGGCCGGCCGGCAGTCACGTCAGCCTCTTACGCATATAAACCCGGTCGAAGCCGTCCTCGTGCCGACGTTCGGTCTCGACGAAGCCGAGGCCGCTGTAGAATGGGAAGTTTTCGGTCATCTTGGCGTTGGTATAGAGCTCGAGGGCCGGCAGGCCCCGCTCGCGGGCCGCCGCCTCGGCGAAGGCCATCAGCCGGTGGCCGAGACCCTGGCCCTGCCGATCCGGATGAACCGCGACATTCTCTATGAAAAGATGGCCCGGGCCGGGCCGGATCACGATGAAGCCGGCCACGTCCTCGACGGCCGGCAGGACGTGGACCTCGCCAGCGGCGACCAGCGCCGCAAAATCCGCGACCATCGGCGCGGGCTCCCTGCCGATGCGGGACACGTATCGGGCGTATGCGGCCCGCGCGCAGTCGGCGATGGCCGCGACATCCCCGGCCTCGGCAGGACGCAGGTCGGCCTGGGCCATGGCCGTTTCCTCTCTCGGGCTTAAACCCCGACCATGGTTTTCAGCTGTCGATTGGCCACCGCGAGCATGGCGAAGTCCGGCGTCCCGGTCGACTGCAGCTCGGCCAGCAGTTGTTCGGTGCGCGCGACGAGCGGCCGGCGCGACTCGGCCCAGTCTTCGATCACATGCTCGGCCGCGCCGGTCCCGGCGACCTCGAGCACCCGCTGGGTCAGCTGGGCCTGGTGGCCGAACAGGTCGTCGATCACCGCCGTCACCGCCAGCTTGTCCCAGGCCGTGTCGGTAGGCAGATGCCCGGCCGCCCGGCGCAGCCAGTCGAAGCCGAAGCGCGCCCCGATATCGAAGTAGGCCTTGGCCACCTGCTGCGCCGGCTGACCGACGTTCCGGGCGATGCGCACGATGTCGCAGGCCGGCGCCAGGAGCCCCAGGCTGGCGATGCGGTGTGCCGTGGCCTCCGGCACCCCCTGCTCGATGAAGCCGGCCGCGCGCTGGCCCGTGGCCTCCCGGTCGGCCGGCGAGAGGAGGTCCTCCAGGCCCTCGGCCAGCTCCCTTACGCCTCCACCGAAGACCTCGATCTCGCCCCTGATATCGAGCGGCCGGGCCGCTTCGCGCAGGAACCAGACGGTCCCGCGTTCGACCAGCCGGCCACACTCCATCAGCATCGCGGACTGCGCCGCGGCCGATACCTTGTTGTCGAGGGACTCGATCTGCTGCAACAGGTCCGGAATGCCGAAGATCTCCCGGCTCACCATATAGGCCCGCGCAATGTCCTCGGCCGGCATGCCGGTCTTTTCCTTGGCCTCGTGTATGAAGGCGAGGCCGACGCGGTTGACGAGCTCGTTGGTCACGACCGTGGCGACGATCTCGCGGCGCAGCCGGTGGGACGTTATCTGCTTCTGGTAGGTCTTGCGCAGCGGGCCGGGGAAGTAGCCGATCAAGTCGTCGCGCAGATAGAGGTCGTCCGGCAGGTCCGAGGACAGGATTTCCTCGTACAACACGATCTTGGCATAGGACTGAAGCACCGCCAGCTCGGCGCGGGCGAAGCCGACGTCTTGCTTCTGCCGCTCGGCGATCGTTTCGTCGTCGGGCAGGTACTCGACCGCCCGGTCGAGCTGGCCCACCCGCTCCAGCGCCCGCATGAAACGCGCGGTGCGGTCTATGAGATGCGCGCCCAGCTGATGGGTGACCGTGATCGCCTGGGTCTGCAGATAGTTGTCGCGCAGCACCAGGTCCGCGACCTCGTCGGTCATCTTGCGCAGGAGCTGGTCGCGCTGCTTGCGGGTTATGTCGCCCGCCGCCTCGATGTCGCCGAGGAGGATCTTGATGTTGACCTCGTGGTCCGAGCAGTCGACGCCGGCCGAGTTGTCGATCGAGTCGGTGTTGCAGCGGCCACCCCTGAAGTCGTACTCGATGCGCGCGCGCTGGGTCACGCCAAGGTTTGCGCCCTCGCCGACGACCTTGGCCCGCAGATCGGTGGCATCGACCCTGAGCGCGTCGTTGGCCCTGTCGCCGACGTCGGCATGGGTCTCGTAGCTCGCCTTGACGTAGGTGCCGATGCCGCCGAACCAGAGCAGCTCGGCGTCGGCCTTGAGCATGGCGGCGATCAGCTCGCTCGGCGTCACCTTGTCGCGCTCGATGCCGAACAGCTTTCTGATCTGCGGCGACAGCTTAATCGCCTTGGCCCTGCGCTCGAACACACCCCCGCCCTTGGAGATGAGCTTCGCATCGTAGTCGCT